>DAITPE010000063.1:0-14662 GCA_036833775.1 Pyrinomonadaceae bacterium
GACCAAAAAACTTTAAGAGTGGTCTTGAAGCTTTTCAGATCAATCTGAAAGTTTTTCAGAGCACTCTTTAAGTCTTTCAGACTACTCTTTAAGTTTTTCAGGCTACTCTTTAAGTCTTTCAGAGTGGTCTTAAAGACTTTAAGACCACTCTTTAAAGCTTCAAGACCACTCTGACAGTCTTTCGGAGTGCTCCGAAAGACTATCAGACCACTGTTATATCCTATAACAGCGGTGTTATTCACTATCAGACCACTATTTTTAAGCAAAACGGCAGTCGCTGATTGTATTTTATGTTTCTATTTTTCTTGATTGACGAAACGATAACCGATGCCGCGAACGGTTTGTAGAATTTGCGGTTTTTCGGGTTCGTTTTCGAGATAACGGCGCAGACGAACGATAAAATTATCGATCGCGCGCGTGTCCGTGTCTTCGCGCAAAGCCCAAACTTCTTCCAAAATCGTTTTGCGCGAAACGGGTTTGCCTTCGTTTTCGATCAGATAACGCAGAAGTTTTGCTTCCATCAAGGTCAAACGGATCGTTTCTTCCGCACTTTGCAGTTCGAGATTTTCAAAATCGATCTTTCTGCCGTTGATATTGACGACTTCTTTTTCGGTAACGGCTTTTTTCGATCTTTCAAACCATTCACGGCGGCGCAAAAGTCCGTTCAGACGCGCTTGGAAAATATTTAATTCAAAAGGTTTCGGCAAATAATCGTCCGCGCCCGATTCAAAACCGCGCAAAACGTCTTCGGGGTTTCCGAGTGCGGTCAGCATCAAGATCGGCGTGAAATCTTCGCCGTCGCGCAAAGTTTTAGCGACCTCGAAACCGGTTTTTTTCGGCATCATCACGTCCAAAACGATCGCGTCGAAATTTTTATTTTCTAAAATACCCAAAGCTGCTTCGCCGTCCAAAGCGGTTTCCACCTCGAAACCGTCGAGTTCGAGATTAAAGCGCAAACCGTTTGCCAGATGTTCTTCATCTTCGACGATCAAAATTTTCATAATATTTATTTCGGCAATTGCACGATAAAAGTCGTGCCTTTGCCGATTCCTTTGCTGTCAACGCGAATTTTTCCGCCGTGCTTTTTGACGATCGATTGGACGATAAATAAACCGAGTCCGGTTCCTTTTTTCTTCTGCGTCCAAACATTTGCGGCGCGGTAAAAACGCCGAAAAATGCGTTTCAATTCGCTCGGTTCGAGTCCGATTCCGTTGTCTTTGATGAAAATTTCGGCTTTGTCATCGTGCGAAGTTTTCAAGCGCACCGAGATTTTTATCACTTCATCCGAATATTTCACGGCATTGTCGAGCAAGTTTACAAAAACGCTTTGCAGTTCGGAATAATCGCCTTGGATCGTTATTTTACTTTGCGGTTCATTAAATTTTATTTCTTCTTCGAGACCGTGGCGTTTTCTGACGATTTCGATCGATTCATTCAGTAAAACGCTCATATCGATCTCGGAAATATTCAGCAGACGATTCTTTTCTTTCGTGCGGCTCGCCTGCAAAACCTGTTCGACCGTGTTCAAAAGCCGATTGCTGTCTTTGAGCATCACATCGTAAAATTCGCGCCGTTTTTCTTCATTCAAATCACGCATTTTCAGCGTTTCGAGATAAAGTTTGATCGAAGCGATCGGCGTTTTCAATTCGTGCGTCATCGCATTCAAAAAAGCGTCCTGCTGTTCGTTGCGTTTAATTTCACGAAGTAAAAAAATAGTGTTCAAAACCAAACCCGTAATGATGACGGCGAAAAAAACGATGCCGAAGATCATCAGCGCGACTTCGCGCAGATTGAGCAAAATCCAGCCGATATTCAGCGCGACCGCCAGAGCGATCAGGCTGATCCCGAAGATCAAAAAGAATATTGCAGTTTTTCGGCGGCGCATTTCTTAAATGTAAAACGGAAAACGGAAGATGGAAAATAAAGAGCGAGCATTATTTTCCATTTTCCGTTTTCAATTTTTCTTTTTTCTAAGCCGCTTTTTTCATCGAATGCGAAACGGTTTCTTCTTCTTTTTTCAGGTCGTAAGCGTAAATGTCGGTCATCAATCCGAGTTTTTCCATTACTTTGATCTCGATCCAGTTAATATCGATTTCTTTCCAGGTCAAACCGTGACGCGCCGAACGCGGATAGGCGTGATGATTATTGTGCCAGCCTTCGCCCCAAGTGATCGCGGCGATCCAGCCGTTGTTAGTCGATGTGTCGCGGATGTCGAAACGGCGCGAACCCCAAGTGTGCGTTGCCGAATTAACAAGCCACGTTGCATGCCAACCGAAGATCGTCCGCAAAAATGTTCCCCAGATAACCATCGTCCAACCGCCGATCGCAAATAAAATCGCGGCAACGATGATCGACGAAACCCAATAATATTTGTTCATAAAACGATGAACCGGGTCTTTCATCAGATCGGGCGAATAACGCGTCATTGTCGCTTCGGTCTGATTTTGCGCCGTTCCGCGAAAAATCCAGCCGATGTGCGCCCAATACAAACCTTTGATCGGCGAATGCGGGTCTTTATCGGTTTCGGTAAACGCGTGATGAAGTCTGTGCGTCGTCACCCAACTGACCGCGCCCGACTGCAAAGCGATCGTGCCGCAAAATGTCAGAAAATATTCAAACCATTTCGGAACTTTGAAGCCGCGATGCGTCAAAAGGCGATGATAGCCCAAACCGATGCCCAAGCTTCCCGCAAACCACCAAGTAAACGCGAAAGCCGCCAAATTTTGCCAACTGAAAGTAAATAAAGCCAAAACCGCCATCGTGTGAAAAAACGTCACACCGATCACGGTTGACCACTGAATTTTTAATGATTTCGCCTGATTGAAATCGACTACGTTCTGCATCTAAGAAAACCTCTTTATTGGGATTGAAATATTAAAGAATCAACGCATTCGTCGCGTTAATTTCAATCCTAACAGGTTTTTAAGATCACAAATGTAAGAGTTTTGTAATTTGATATATTGCTTTTGCGGTCTGTTAATATTTGAAAACGCAAATAGCTTCAAAATATCAACTGCCTTTTGAGATATAATTTCCGGTGAATCGAAAAATGTAAAAGCGTTAATTCTAATTGTTTGAAGGCAACATTGGAAAGATAAAAAAGAGGAAAAGTAATGAAAATAGCTTGGGCAACGGACATTCATTTGGATCGTTTAAGTGCAAATGATTATTTGGAATATAAAGATTATCTTCAGGAGTTAAATCCTGATTGCTTAATAATTTCCGGTGATATTGCAGAAGGCGAAAAGGTTTGTCAATCGTTAGCGGATTTTGATAAAGACTTTGTTTTTCCAATCTATTTTGTTTTGGGCAATCACGATTTTTATTTTAGCTCTTTTGCGGAAAGGGAAAAACAAATCGAAAATTTGGTCGCAACTTCAAATAAATTAAAATGGCTGACCAATTCCGACATTATAAGCTTGAATGATTCGACGGCTCTGATCGGAACAGAAGGTTGGGGCGACGGCAGAAATGGAACTCTAAATATAAGTAAAGGCTACACAAAAGACCTTTTGATGATCGAAGATTATAAAGGATTAGACAGAAGTGAAATAAAAAAACTGTTGAACGAAAGAGGCTCTTATTATGCTGAAAAATTGCGGAAAAATTTTGATCAAGCGGTCAAAAATTACGAAAATGTTTTTCTTGTTACGCACGTTCCGCCCTTTGTCGAAGTTTGTATAGATCGAAGTTTAAGAATTTATGATGAATTTCGGCAGCCGTTTTATACCTGTAAAGTTATCGGTGATATGCTTTTGGAAAAAATGAATGAAAATCCGAAATGCCGATTGACGGTTCTTTGCGGACATACTCACGAAAAAGCAGATGCGCAAATTTTGAAAAATCTGCGTGTCAGAGTAAAAGAATCCGGTTACGGAAGTTGGTGGGATGCAACGCTAATCGAAATAGCGAGTTGAACATTTTTCAATAAAATTACATTGAATTGAAAAAGCTACTTTTTGTTCAGTTCTTTTTGGCGTTCTTCGATGTCGGCAAAAGTGCAGGTTCCCGAATAATTTCCGCCGTTCGGCGCGGCAATTTTCAGATTGTATTCTTTTTCGGAAACGGGAAAATAGGAAATTTCGCGTCCAGAAGCTTTTTGCGGAACGCTCGGAAGATATTTCGGAACGAGTTCGTCCAATTTTTGCGGATATTTGTTTTCGCTCTTTTTGAAATTTTCGAGCGCGAGCGTGATCGGTTTAAGTTCTTCGTAAGCCGTATTTACTTGATTATCCTGAATTTCACAAGGCGAAGGGCAAGCCGTCATAAAAAGACAACTTGCCGCAAGCATTGAAATTACGAGAAATTTTTTGACCATTTTTACGGCGCGCCTTGTCCTTTTCGCATTTGATCGATCGCGTCGCGGACATAAGCGGTATAATCGTTTCCATTATACATAAATTTCGCGTTCGGATCGGTAAAAAGTCCTTGGCTGTAAGCTTCTTCCATCAAATGCGCTTGCTGTTCTGGATTTAATTCAGACCACGAAACGCCATTTTTGATCGGAGTTTCAAATTCGTAAGCCGCATTTCGGCTTTGTCCGCTGAGCCAGCCTTTCGCTTGATTCCAGAGCGATTCGCCGATGTAATCCGTTCCGCCGTTTTGATATTGCCAAACGTGCGCCGTTTCGTGTGCAAGCAAATCGTTGCGTTGCGTTTGATTATTCGGATCGAGCCAGCCGGGCGGAATGTAAATCGTATTTCCGATCGTGTGCGGCGCGAGTCCGTTTGCAAGACCGAGATTTCCTTCTTTGATGCGAATCTGCGAATAATCGATCGAATTTCCGTAAATCTTGCGCAGCTCGGCGGTTTCGGCGGCAGTCAAAGCGCGGCTCGGAGTTTCGACACCGATCGCGGTTTGAATTGCACTGACTCCGTGCGCCAAACCGTCAACGACCGAATCGGCAACGGCTTGAACGGTTGCTTTGACCGTTCCACCGACAATATTGTTCACGCCGTTTGAAATATTATTTTTGAAATCATTGAACGCACCCGAAAAATCGCCTTGAAAAACTTTAGCGAGCGGTGCGGGGTTTAAGGTTTGCAAAAATCCTTTTCCGGCTTGAAACAAACCTTCGCCGACACTGCGGACAAATCCGGTCGTAGTTTCAACGAATCCGTTGACCAAACTTCTGCCCGAATCAATCGCCCGATTCAAGACATTTTTGCCGATTTCTTTTGCACCGTCGAGAAGATTTCCGCCGACTTCGGCGGCTTTTTGAACAAAATTTCTGATCGGCGAAGGAATCGGCGGCGGAACTGGCGGAAGAATCGGTTTGATAAAATTTGATGCCGTATGCGTCAAATTAGAAACCGGATCGCTGCCGAGAATTCGCGAAGTCATATTTTCCGCGACAGAATTAAACTGTTTCACCGTCGGCAACGGATTCGTGACAACTTTTTCCGCAGTTTTGACAGTATTTTTAACGACATTTTCGCCGCTGTGAATAACTTCAGCCGCTTTATTTTTAACCGAATTGATAAATCCGCCGATTCCCATTTTGCTTTCTCCTTAAATCAGAATTTTGTTGTTCTGTCTGGAATTATCGGCAAAATGAAAAATTTGTTTCGTGAAAAAGATTAAATCGAACGCGGATTCGGCGGATATTCACGGATTTTGTAAAAAAGTTTTGAATCTATCTGCGAAAATCTGCTAATCCGCGTTTGTCCGCGTCCCATTTATATTCAAGAAAGTAAGGCGCGATTGTTGACGCTGTCGATTTTCCACGCGCCGTTTTCTTTGAGCATTTTTATCGACAAAGTTTGTTGGAAATCACGGTTTTGACTGCCTTTCGGCGGTGTCAGCATTATTTTGAAAGTCGCCCTATTTCCTTTGATAACGGCTTTTGTGGTCGTGATTCCGTTGACCCAATCTTCGTTGTAATCTTGCCCGTCGATGATATAATCCGCGCCGTATTCTTCGTAGGCTTTCGACGAAATCCATTTGTAAAGACGCTTGGAAACGTATTTCGACATTTCCGTTTTGTTTTCACGCGGTTCGCGGCTCGCATTTAATTCACCCAAATACCATTTGTAAAATTCTTTTGCCGTCGTTTCCGGCGTAGAACTTTGCGCTAAAGCGTTTCCGCACAACAAGATTGTCAGCAAAAATGCAAATCCGAATGTTTTATAAATTCCCGTTTTCATAATTTTTTTCGTCCAAAGATGAACACGGATAAACTCAAATTGTAAAGAAGATTTTTATAAATAAATATCTTTCTTATCCGTGTTTATCTGTGTTCATCCATGGATAATTTCTCTTTTATCCTTCCATCTCAATGATTTCAAAACTCGTCGTAATTTTCGCCGTCGGGCGAACCGTCGCGGCGACCGAACAATATTTTTCATCCGAAAGCTGAATCGCTTGCGCCAATGCTTGTTCGGAAACGTCGTGTCCATACACGATATGGTGAATGTGAAAGGCGACAAACGCACGCGGAAATTCTTCGCGGCGTTCGCCTGTTACTTCGACTCTGTAATCCGAAACTTTTTGCCGTTTTTTCTGCAAAATCGAAATTACGTCAACCGCCGTACATGCGCCGACCGAAACAAGCAGCATTTCCATCGGTGTCGGCGCAGATTTTCTATCGCTATTCGTATCAATGGTTTGCGCGTGTCCGCTCGGACTCGTGCCGATAAAAAATTCGTTTCCGGCATAATTTACGGTTGCTTTATAAGTTGTGTTCGACATTGATTTTTACCTTTTAGAATTATAATTTTCACAATAGTTTTGCCGAATTTTATCACAGGTTTGCAGCAAAATTTAGAAAGCTTTTTCGGCAAACAACCTTTTGGCACAAAATATGCTTCAAATCTATGGGCAAACAGCAGTTTGCGCTTTTCCGTTTAGTTTCGATTAGAGAGGATTTTTCAAATGAACAGGCTTAAAAGTGTGTTTTCGGTTTATTTAACGATCGGTTTGATGATTTTCGGCGTTGCCGCGCAAGCCGATGCGCAAACGCGCCGCAATCAACGCGAGATTCGTGACATCGTGCGCAGTTTGAGTTCGAAAATCGACGATTTTCGATACGGTTTGACGTATCAGTTGCGTAATAACTCCGCAGACGATCAAGAAATTCAAGACGTCGAAAACGATCTCAAGGATTTGCAGAAATCGGTTCGCCAATTTAGCGACAATCTCGATCAGCGGCGCGAAAATGCCGACGATGTTTCGGCTATTCTTGATACGGCGCAAAGAATTGACGAGTATCTGGAATCGAATCCGCAAAACCGCAAGCTCGAAAGCGATTGGGCAAATGTTCAAAATCTGCTGAATCGCCTTTCGTCGAATTACAATGTTTCGGCAAATAATAACGGCGGAAGCACAAATTATCCCGATGACAATTATCCGACGAACAATAATCCATCGAATAATTATCCTTCAACGCGAAACAGTTTCGGTTTGACGGGAACATACAGTTTGGACGCGTCGAGAAGCGAAAATACGAACGATATTTTGAACAACAGCGGCGTCAGCGACAACGACAACCGCGAAGATTTGGAAGACAAACTCGAAGCACCGGAACAAATCGCGCTCGACGTTCGCGGAAATCAAGTGACACTTGCTTCGTCGAAAGCCGCCCCCGTGACATTTACGGCAGACGGCACGACGCGCACGGATAATTCGAACGGGCAAAACATTCGTCTTCGTGCGGCTTTGCGCGGGCAGGAATTGACCGTTTCGAGTCTCGGCGGCGATACCGATTACACGCTGACTTTTACTTCCGCCGACAACGGCAGAACTTTGAAAGTGACGCGCCGCATCACGACCGATTATTTGAATCAAACCGTTTTTGCCGAAAGCGTTTACACGAAAACCGATTCGGTCGCACGTCTTGGAATTGGTAACGGCAACGGAAATTCATCTGATAACGGAACTTATTCAACCAACGATCCCGACGATCGCTATCCGAACGGAAATGTGCCGACTGCGACGAACACAAGACGCGGCGTTTACGTCGTGCCGAACGGAACGATGATCACGGGAATTCTGGACAACGACATCGACACGAAAGTTTCGCAAAACAACGATCGTTTCAGAATGACGGTTCAATCGCCCGACGAATTTCGCGGCGCAACGGTCGAAGGCTACATCACGGGAATCAATCGTTCGGGCAAAGTTTCGGGACGTTCGCAAATCACTTTCAACTTTGAAAAGATCACGCTCAGAAACGGTCAAACCTACGATTTCGCCGGATATTTGCAAAACATTACCGATACTGAAGGAAAAACCGTGAAGGTCGGAACCGAAGGCGAAGCGAAAGGCGACAGCCAGACGAAAGAAACCGTCAAACGCGGCGGAATCGGTGCAGGAATCGGCGCAGTCATCGGCGCGATCGCAGGCGGTGCAAAAGGCGCGGCGATCGGCGCGATCATCGGCGGCGGCGCAGGTGCAGGTTCGGTCATCGTCCAAGGCAAAGACGATCTGCAATTAAAACAAGGTTCGTCAATTACAGTTCAATCTTCATCGCCGCTCCGATAAAAATCCTTGCAAAAATATTGCTCTAAACAAAAAGCCTCGTTTTTTACACGAGGCTTTTTTATTTGAAATATTTTTGTAAAAACGAAACTCTAAAAATAAGTCGCTGAAAGCGACAAATAACATAGCGTAGGGGGAAGCGAAGCGAAACCCTACGTCCGTTTGCAATATGATTTGCGTCGCTGAAAGTGACGAATAAAAAATGTTGAATGTTCGTCACTTTCAGCGACGCCTTTGGTTTTCAAATTAACGTAGGGTGCCGTTCGCTCGCGCTCACTTTACCCTACGCTATATTATTTGTCTCCTTCGGAGACTTTAAGGAATTTATTTTTATAAAAAATTAAGGGTTCAAATCTTCAAAAACTCTTTCAGCGCGTCTTCCCAAGTTTGAAGCGGTTTTAGACCGAATCTTTCGCTGAAAAGACACGCCATTTTCGAGCTTTGCGGACGCGGCGCAGGACGTTTCAGACTGTCTGCCGAAGCGCGTTCGAGCAAATTCAGATCATAACTGCGCAGTTCGCAAACCTTTTCGGCAAATCCTGCATAACTCGTGCCTTCGCCCGAATTCGTAACGTGATAAATTGCGGGCAAGTCCAATTCGGCAAGCTCGCGCAATCTTTTTGCCAAATCATTTGCAAAAGTCGGCGTTCCGTATGAATCGTAGATCGCTTTGATGGTTTTTCCGTCCGCGAGAAGTTTGTCCATCACGCTTAAAAAATTCGTGCCGCCTTCACCATAAATCCAACCCGAACGCACGATGATCGAACGTGCGTAAGCGTTTCGCGCTTTAATTTCGCCTTCGAGTTTGGCTTTGCCGTAAACGCCGAGCGGATTCGGCGTGTCGCGCTGTGTGTAAAATCCCGTGTTTGTGCCGTCGAAAACAAAATCGGTCGAGATCGTGACAAAACCGCTGTTCGTTTCCTTCGCGGCAAGCGCAAGGTTTTCCATACCTGTGGAATTCGCGGCGTAGCACGTTTCGATTTTTCGTTCGCTGCCGTCAACGTCGGTGTAAGCCGCGCAATTTATCGCCGCGTCGAAATTTTCGCGCCGAAAAATCTCTAAAACCGAAGCTTCATCGGCAATATCCAATTCCTGCCGCGTGACGGCAACAACTTCGTCGCCGATTTCTTCACAATGTTTGACCGCCGCCCGCGCAACCATTCCGTTTGCGCCTGTAATTAAGATTTTCATATTCGATATAGCATTTTTCCGATCAATCAATTCTTTAACGGCAAAATTCGATGATTCCCTTGCATCAATGAGCTTTCCATTGATGCAAGGGAACAATTGCTTGACACAAGGGAACGATTGCCTTGCATCAGGGAACGACTCCCTTGTATCAGGGAACGATTGCTTGACACAAGGGAATCATTCCCTTGTCCCGTCGAATGATTGCTTGATACAAGGGAACGATTGCCTTGTATCATAGAATGATTGCCTTGCTTCATAGAATACTTCCTTGATGCAAGGGAATCATTCCCTTGTCCCGTTCAATGATTGCCTTTATTAATTGCTAAGACTTGCGCCGTACATTTTTTGGTAATATTCGCGGTATGCGCCGTTGCGAATGTGTTCAACCCAATCTTGGTTTTCCTGATACCAGCGAATCGTTTTCTGCAAACCTTCTTCCCACGTTGTTTGTGTTTTCCAATTCAATTCTGTTTCCGTTTTCGACGCTTCGATCGCGTAACGGCGATCGTGTCCGAGCCTGTCGGTGACGTATTTAATTAAACTGTGCGGTTTGTTCAAAGCGTCGAGAATTGCCGTGACAACTTCGATGTTTTGACGTTCGTTGCGTGCGCCGACGTTGTAGATTTCGCCCGATTTTCCGTGTTTGTAAGCAAGCCAGATCGCGCGCGCGTGGTCTTCGACGTAAATCCAATCGCGCACGTTTTTGCCGTCGCCGTAAACGGGAAGCGGCTCGTCGTGCATTGCGTTCGAGATCATCAAAGGAATCAGTTTTTCGGGAAATTGGCGCGGTCCGTAATTGTTTCCGCAGCGCGTGATGACCGTATCGAGTCCGAATGTTTCACGCGCCGCACGCACGAAATGTTCCGCCGCCGCTTTCGATGCGGAATAAGGCGAATTCGGCTCAAGCGGCGAATCTTCGGTAAAAAAAGCATCGTCGCGTTCGGGCAAACTGCCCATCACTTCGTCGGTCGAAACTTGAATGAAACGGCGAATGTTCTTTGCACGAGCGCAATCGAGCAAAATTTGCGTTCCAAGCACGTTCGTCGTGACGAATTCGCTTGCAGAACTGATCGAACGGTCAACGTGCGATTCAGCCGCAAAGTTAAAGATCGCGTCCGCATCATCGGGCAAAGCGTTCAAAACCGCCGTTTTATCGCAAATGTCGCCTTTCACGAATTCGTGACGCGATGCGTCCAAACCTTTCAAGTTTTCGGGATTTCCCGCATAAGTCAGCGCGTCGTAATTGATAATTTTAATGTCCGACGTTTCCGATAAAACCTGATGAATAAAAGCCGAGCCGATAAATCCCGCTCCGCCGGTTACGAAAATTTTTGTCATAAAATCATAAAGCAACAACGATTGACACGGATTTTCACGGATTTTTATAAAAATAATCTGCGGTCATCTGCGTCAATCGTTGTTTCAAATTCACTTATTAAGCTGACGCATTTGCTTGAGCAAAACGTCGGCGTATTTTTTCGGTGTATTGATGTTTTTCAAAACTATTTTTCCGCCGTCTTCGCTTGCGTTATCTATTACGAGATTGCCGAAGCCGAGCATTCTTTGCGTGATTGTCGAAGAAACCGAAACGTCTTGGATCGAACGTAGCGGAATGTTGCGCGAATTTTGGAAAATAAAACCTTCGTCAATTTCAATTTTCGAATCGGTCAGCGTGTAGCGCACCATTTTTTGTTTCAAATGATAAAACGCCGGAATCAAAAGCAGCGAAAGCCCGAGCAAAACCGAAAGCCACGACGGAACATAAAAACCTGTCAGTTGTCCGATAAAAATAAAAAGCGCAACGAGCAAAAACGCGCCCAAAACTGCCAAACCGTAGCCGATCTTCACAAACATCAGCGTCGGCGAAATCGAAAAAACGTGACGTTCTTCGTCGTGTTCTTCGTTTATTTCTTCGATCGGTCTTTTAGCGATGCGCGTTTCTTCTTCGGCTTCGAGCATCGTGCCGCATTTTTGGCAATAAACCGCTTCGTCCGAATTTTTCGCGCCGCATTTTATGCAAAACATAGTTTTGAGTAGAGAGTGAAGAGTAGAGAGTAGAGAGTAGTTGTTCTTACTCGCAACTCTTTACTCACAACTCGTTATTCGCAATAATACAGGATTTAAGTTTTTCGCACAAAAAAAATCGGCTGGAAATAAATCCAGCCGCAGGTCTTTCGGACTAAGAGGAGAAGAGAGAAGTGAGAAAACCGTAAACTCCTGAAATCTTATTGATTAACCAGACGCATTCTGCCGTCGGGCGTTCTGATAGCAATTGCGTCGGGTTCGTAAATGGTTAGCGGTTTCGCTTCTTTTTCTTCGAGCTTGACGGCTTGCACCGCCGAAACTTTGCGAACCGCTTTGGCGATCATCGGATTCGAGATCGAATTGTAACGAGCCGTAATGCGGCGCACATATTCTTGCGTTTCGCGATACGGCGGAATCTGGTTGCCGTATTTCATCACCGCGCCTTCGCCTGCGTTGTAGCCTGCCAGCGCAAGATTGACATCGCCGCCGAAGGTGTTCAAAAGCCAGCGCATATATTTCACGCCCGCGTCGATGTTCTGCTGCGGATCGTAAATATCCGTCACGCCGAAACGTCTTGCCGTCGCGGGCATCAACTGCATCAAACCGCTCGCGCCCTTGTATGAAGTAGCCTTCAATTTGAATGAAGATTCTTGATGCATCTGCGAATAGATAAGCAGCGGATCGATGTTATAACGGCGCGATGAGTCAACGATATACGAATCAATCTCGATGCTTCCCGTCGTAAATCCTTTCATATTCGAACTCGTTCCCATCACGAGCTTGTTGTATGAAGTGGCTTTGACCAATTCTCTCGATGCTAAGCCGTCTTGGACGTTTCCCGTCACGGCTTTCGTTTGTTTGTTTGAAGCAACTTCGACGGTTTTCTTTCCGCCGGTTTTGGTGCGTTTCGTTGTCGTCACAGGTGCAACGGTCGGGGAGATGACCTGCACACCGCCTCTGAAATCAAAATTATCAAAAACTCTTGAGCGGTTTTGAGCGTTTGCGGCGGTGATACTTAAAAAACAACAAATGACGGCAATTATGGCTAGTGTTTTGGTTTTTTCTGTCATTGGATTTGTTAGATTTGTTTGGTTTAAGGCAAGAGGGTTTTTCCCGATCAATGAAGCCGATTTTTTTAGGCTTCTATTAATTGAAAAAGACTAAATCCACAAACTTTCCAGAAAAATGTTTGGATTTGATAAATTTTTTTTAACACAAGTCTAAAGATTTTCACCGAAGTGCCGATGTTTGCTTGTCATTTGCGAAAAAACATTGTAATTTCTAATCAATCTTTCAAAAAAAGCAGTATCGAAATTTAATTTAAGGAAAATTCTTGATGAACAAGAACAAGGGAAATTTCCCTTCATCTGCACTTTATGTCGTTGAAGGAAAGAGTGATTCGTTATTTATCGGCATCGGCTTTTTACTTTTGGCGGTTTTTCTATTCGGCAGTCTTTTCGTCAAATAAAAAAACTTTAAAATCTCCCGCTTTTTCCGTTTTCATCTCCTGAAAAATTAATATTTGCCGCGCTTCAACCTTTGGTAAAGTTAGGTTATCTTGTATTTATGCTTTACCTTTCACAGATGCTCGGACGACCGATTTTTGACGCACGCGGTGAAAAAGTTGCCGCCGTCAAAGATGTCATTGTGCGTTACGGCGAAGAAGATTATCCGCCCGTGATCGGTCTCGTCGCACGTTACCGCCGCCGCCTTTTCTTTATTCCGAAACGCGACATCGAAAACATCAGCGAAAACGGCGCGAAAATGCGTTCGACCGTTTTAGACCTGCGTCCGTTTACACGCCGCGAAGGTGAAGTTTTGCTTGCCAAAGACGTTTTAGACAATCAACTTATCGATGTTGACGGCAAACGCGTCGTGCGTGTAAACGATGTGCAGATTCTCGAAGTCGTCGGCGTTTGGCGCGTGACGGGCGCGGACGTTTCGCTGCAAGGCTTTTTGCGCCGCTTGATGCCGAAAGGTTTTTACGGAAGCTCGAAGATCGTCGAAGTTATAGATTGGAAAGATGTCGGATATTTGGCAACCGAATCGGCAACCGCAACCGTTCAATTAAAATCTTCAAAAGACAAACTTTCGCGGCTTCATCCGGTCGAGATCGCGCAATTAGCCGAAACGCTTTCGCCGATTCATCGCACCGAAATCGTCGAATCTTTGGACGATTCGATCGCCGCCGACACGCTCGAAGAAATGTCCACTGAAAATCAGGCGCGAATCTTGGAAGAAATGGACGAAGAACGCGCCGCCGACATTCTCGAAGAAATGTCGCCCGATGATGCGGTTGACGTTCTCGGCGAAATGGACGAAGAAAAGGCGCAGGAACTTTTCGATCTGATGGAAGACGAAGAAAAAGCCGACGTTGCCGAACTGATGGAATTCGCACACGACACGGCAGGAGGTTTGATGACGACCGAATTTATCGTTTTTCCGAAAGATTTGACGGTCGGTCAGACGATCGCAAGATTGCGGGAAATGGCGGACACGCCGAATATGATCTATTACCTTTACGTCGTCGAAGAAGAAAATTCGTGGAAGATTTCGGGCGTTATATCGTTGCGCGGACTGATTTTAGCCGATCCGACTTTGCCTCTTTCCGAAGTGATGCGCGAGCAATTTCAATTCGCGCATCCGAACGACGATGCCGAAGAAGTTGCGCAAACGATTTCCGAATATAATCTGCTCGCTTTGCCCGTGATCGACGACGAAGGCGACATTGCCGGAATCGTTACGGTTGACGATGCGATGGAAATTCTTCTTCCGAAAAATCTCCAACGCCGTCTTCCGCGCCTTTTCGGTTAATTTAAAAGGTGAAACTTTTTCTGAAATTGAGAGTAAAAAATAAAAAACTTGTCAGCTAAAGCGGCTAGTTGATAGACTGTAAATACAAATTTAATAAATCAAGGAGTAAAAGTAATGAATCGAAAAAGTATTTTGTTTACGGTAGTTTTGGCGG
>DAITPE010000064.1:0-14597 GCA_036833775.1 Pyrinomonadaceae bacterium
TTGTCCTTTGCACTAATCACTCGCCCTAAACTATTTCAAAGGACGAATGACTAATGACGAATGACAAAAACCTAAAATGTCTTCCCGTCAAGCATTTGCAGATGTTCGACAATTCCGCCCAAACTCAGCACCGGAAAAAATGTCAATGCGCCAACGATGATGATGATTCCGATCAAAAGCACCGTAAAAAGCGGCGAATTGACGGGAAAAGTTCCCGTCGAAGGCGGCACGTATTTCTTTTGCGCCAAATTTCCCGCAATCGCTAAAACAGGAATAATCATAAAAAATCTGCCGAAAAGCATCGCAAAACCGAGCGTGGAGTTATACCAAACCGTGTTCGCGTTCAATCCTGCAAAAGCCGAACCGTTGTTTCCCGTTGCAGACGTAAAAGCGTATAAAATCTCCGAAAGTCCGTGCGCGCCCTGATTGTTGAGCGAGCTCAAACCCGTTTCGGGCATCATCACGGAAATTGCCGTCAAACCGAGAATGATAAGCGGAAATATCAGCGCGTAAAGCATCGCCATCTGCACATCGTAGGCTTCGATCTTTTTGCCGAGATATTCGGGCGTTCTGCCGACCATCAATCCCGCAATGAAAACCGTCAGGATGATAAAAATCAGCATTCCATACATTCCCGCGCCGACTCCGCCGAAAATTACTTCGCCGAGCAGAATATTGACGAGCGGAACCATGCCGCCGATCGGCGTAAACGAATCGTGCATTGCATTTACTGCACCGCACGACGCGCCCGTTGTGACGACCGCAAACAACACCGAATTGGCAATTCCGAAGCGAGTTTCCTTGCCTTCCATATTTCCGACCGATTGATTTACCGCCGTCGGATAAAGCGGATTCGCACTCGATTCAGCCTGCGCCGCGATCACGATTCCAATACTCAAAAGAATCATCATCGCGCCGAAAACTGCCCAACCGTGACCGCTCGAACGCGTCATTCTGCCGAGCGTATAGGTAAATCCGGCGGGAATTATCAGGATCAGAAGCATCTGAATAAAATTTGAAAACGGTGTCGGATTTTCAAACGGATGCGCTGAATTTGCGTTAAAAAATCCGCCGCCGTTCGTGCCGAGCATTTTTATCGAAAGCTGCGAAGCCGTCGGACCTTGCGCGATCGTTTGTGTTTCAATCGTTTGTTTTTCGCCGTCTTTTTCGATCGTTTGCGCTTCGACCAATTGCGCTGTGTCGTAGTTTTTGAAATTCTGCACAACGCCTTGCGACACGAAAAAGAGCGCAAAGATCAGCGAAAACGGAAGCAAAACGTAAAGCGTTCCGCGTACGAGATCGACCCAGAAATTTCCGAGATTTTGAGTTTCAAACCTTGCGATTCCGCGAATAAAAGCGATCGCCAAAGCCATTCCGACGGCGGCTGAAACGAAATTCTGCACCGTCAGGGCGGACATTTGCGTAAAATAGCTCATCGTCGCTTCACCGCCGTAAGATTGCCAGTTCGTATTCGTCACGAACGAAACCGCCGTGTTAAACGAAAGATGTTCCGACGGCGCAGAAAAATCCTGCGGATTGAGCGGTAAAAAGCCTTGCAAACGCTGAAGCGCATAAACCGCAAGCGACGAAACGAGCGAAAACAGAAGCATCGCAATGCCGTAAGCTTTCCAATTCATTTCCGCTTTCGCGTCAACGCCCGTAAATTTGTAGATCAAATTTTCGACGGGACGCATTATAAAATCGAGAAAAGTCTTTTCACCGCCGTAAACTTTTTTCAGATAAACTCCGACGGGTTTGGTCAAAAGTCCGAGTATGACCAGATAAAGTAAAATTTGTAACCAACCGAATGTGTTCATTTTCGTTAAAATTTCTCGGGTTTGAGCATCGCGTAAGCCAGATAAACAAGCAGTGCGAGCGCACAAATCAAAGTTGAAATCGTTTCGATATTCATAATTTTGTGAAGGCTATTTCAATTTTTCGCAAAACCGCAAATAGCCCATTGCCAGGATAAAAAAGCCGATAATTGCCAGAATATAAATCAAGTCCATCATTGTTTTTTGTTAAAAGTTGTAGCCGAGTTCAAAGAGAAAATAGTGATTTCCCCTTTTCGCGTCGGCGTTTCCGATCGAATACGAAAAATAAGTCGTTACTAGCGGATGCGGTTTATAGATCACGCCGGGCGTAAAATAACCGTTGGCGTGTCTTCCCGTCAGCCAATCGGCGGCAAAGGTCAGTTTTGAATTGACCTTCTGCTCGATGCCGAATTGTCCGCCGCCGCGAACCGCTTTCGGCGCGAAAACATTCTTGCTTGCGACAAATCCGCCGGCGGTCAGGCGCGTGTTTTTGATCGTTTTACTGCCCGCAACGTAGGAATAACTGCCGAATTTGTAGGCGCGATTGCGAATCGGAATATAAAAATTCGTTCCTGCGATGAATGCGGTTTTCGATTTTTCGCTTTCGTAAAATTTCCATTTCGCGGTCGGGACAAGCGTGGTCGAATCTGCGCCGGGCTGAAAGTTTCCGATCACATTCAAACCGATCTCGGTTTTTCCGCCGATGCCTGCGACGATGCGCGGCGTAAAGCTCGAAAATTTTCGTAAGGATTCTTGTTCATTCGTCTTAAATGCCGCATCGAGTTCAACATAAACTTTTCCTTTATCCAAAACATCCGTCGTCGGAACATTAAAAACTGTCTGCTGCGCCGCAGCGTTTACTGCAAAAATGCAGAAAATATAAACTAAAATTGCGTATTTCATTTATTTACTGAGTGTTTCAGCTTTTCTTCTTTTTTGATATCGTCGATTCGGTCGAGCGAATGTGCCGCCAGAAAAAACAGCGGAAAAGCCGCAAAAATAAAAAGACTGCCGATTTTCGAGTTCAATGAACGAAATTCGGCAGTTTCTAAAACTGAAATAAAAGTTAAAAGAAACCCGATCAGACCGCACAAAATTCCGCTCACCGCACAAAAACAAACGGCAAACGTCAGCCGCGATCTTTTATTGCTAAACAAGCCGGACTTCTTTGCTTCAGATTTTTCTATCGTCTTTAATGTCAGCGAGATTTCCTTCATCTTCTTCATTTCCTTGCGCGGGAAATTTTCCCAACAAATGAAGATTACGAAAGAATCTATAAAAACGGGGTAAAAGGTTTATAAAGATTTCGTAAAGATTTCTGAAAAGCTGTTTTGAACGCGAATTAGGCGGATTTCGCTGATTAAATCAGAAAGATTTAAGAGATATTTCACGCGTAAAAAATCCGTGAAACTTCGCTGAATCCGCCCGATTCGCGTTCTATTTTTCGATTAATTTTAAGAAGGATTGAAACGATAACCGACCCACGGTTCGGTCACGATATATTTCGGAGTTGAAGGATTTTCTTCGATCTTTTTACGCAGTTGACCGAGAAACACGCGCAGATATTCGGTTTGTTCGGTGAAATTTCCGCCCCAGATCGCGGCTAAAATTGTGCGGTGCGTGACGACTTTTCCGCGATTTTGAAAGAGAAAAACGAGCAATTCAAACTCTTTCGGCGTGAGATGAATTTCCTCGTCGCGCACGAACACTTTATGCGCGGAAAGATCGATCTGAAAATCGCCGTCACTCAAAATAGAAAGGGTTTCTTCAACCGGATTTGCCGAAAAACGACGCAAAGTTGCACGAACCCGCGCGAGCAATTCTTCGATGCCGAAAGGTTTCGTGACATAATCGTCCGCGCCTGCGTCGAGGGCTTCGACCTTTGTTTTTTCTTCGCCTTTGACAGACAAAACGATGATCGGAATGTTCGAGAGCTTGCGGATTTCGCGGCAAAGTTCGATGCCGTTCATTTCGGGCATTTGCAAATCTGTAATTATTAAATCCGGTTTCCAATCGTGAAATGTATCGAGCGCGGAAATGCCGTCCGCCGCCGTGCGAATTTCGTATCGATGCGCGCGCAAACTCGTCCGCAAAACGCGTGTGATCTGCGCTTCGTCATCGACAACCAAGATTTTATTCGCCGTTTCGTTCATTTTTCTTCTTCGATCGGAATCGTCAAAACAATCTTCGTTCCCTTTTCATTATCGCCCGTTTCGATCCAAATCTTGCCGTTATGAGATTCGATAATACCGCGCGCGATTGCCAAACCCAAACCGAGTCCGCCTACAACTTTCGATTCGGCGCGAAAGAATTTTTCAAAAACCTTTTCTCGAATCTCTTCCGCAATTCCTTTTCCTACATCGTTTACCGAAAGTTTTACTTCGTTTTCTACAACCGCCGCTTTGATCGTAATCAATGAATTTTCGGGCGAATATTTCGCGGCATTATCGAGCAAAGTGTAAACAACTTCCGCCAGAGCTTTTGCATCGACTGTCACGAGCGGCAAATCTTTTTCGAGTTCGATGCGGATTCGGTGATTTTTTAATAGATTTTCGGCGCGTTTGATCGCGGTCGAAATGATTTCTTCGACGCTTGAAAGTTTTTGCCGTAAACGTAGCGAACCGGCTTCGACTCGCGCCAATTCGACCATTCCTTCGATAAAATTGTTCAAACGGTCGGTTTCTTCGTTGATGATCTCTAAAAATTCAAAACGGCTTTCCGCATCGACTTCGATCGTGCGGTGTCCGCCTTCGCTGTCCAAAAGCGTTGTGACCGAAGCTTTGATCGAAGTCAAAGGCGTTCGCAGATCGTGCGTCACGGCATCGAGCAGCGAAGATTTCAGCTTTTCGCTCTGTTTCAAAGCTTCGGCGTGACTGGCTTTTTCAAATGCGTTTTGCAGTTCGTTGTAAAGTCTTTCAATCTCTAATTTCTGCTTTTCGGCTTCCAAAGCGCGTCTTCCCGCATAAGCAGAAAGTTCGCCTGCAATTATCGCAGTCACTGTAAATGCGCCCCACGCAACGAGATTTTGCGGATCGGAAATCGTCAAGGTGCGAAACGGCGGCAGAAAGAAAAAATTAAAACAGAGCATCGCGGCAAGCGAAGATAAAAGTGCGGGATTTCTGCCGAAAAACGTCGCCGAAATCAAAATCCAAAGCAGAAAAGCGAGCGCAGCCGTCGTCGAATTAATACGCGTCTGAAAATTTTCAAAAATAAACGCCGAAACGAATATTCCGCTGACGGCGAAACCGTAGCGGAATATTTTTGTCGAAATTATTTCGGAAAAACTCATTTAATCCAAACATTTTTGCCGATACGCTTTATTATTCACCGTATTTGCTTATGTAAATTTTACCTTCATAATCAATTAAACCAACGATCAAATTATCCAGCCAAGTAATTCTGCCCAGCACATTTTTAGTAAAACTTTCGTCTTCTGCAAAGAAAACCATCGAATCGAGTTCGATTTCTGCTGTGATTAAAGTTACGCGAAAACCGTAACCGTAAAAACTTCCCGTTGCCGTGCCGAAGCGTTGCCGCATTCCGCTTTCAATATCCAAGCCAATTTCCTCGCCGAAACGTCTTTCAAAAATCGAATATGTCGCGCCGGTATCGATTTTGGCATTTATTTTGACAGTTGATGTGGCATATTTTATTTCAACGTCCAAGCAAATGCCATCTTGACGGGTGTCAAACGAAACTAATTTTTCAAACTCTAGCTGATGCAGCATATTCACAAACCCGCCGAAACGATGGTTTCTTCGGCAAAAACCTTAGTGATAAAAAGATTTTTTGCTCCCTGTGTTTGCTCTCGAACTTCCTGTAAAGTTTCGCCGTGCGCAACTAAAATATCTCCATCTAATGCGACATATTTCCCTGCATAATCATCACGATGAGCTTTCAGCCATTCCAACTGTCGAGCATTAATATTATCTTCGACTTTCACGCCACCGTTTTCTTGTTTCGGTTGATCTATAATTTTTGCGTCTTCAAGCAAAGTGATAATCGCCCGACTTTTTTTGCTGATCTTCAAAGGTTCAAGAAAAGTAACTTTTCCATTTACATCAATTTCGGCTTCGATCGTAGTCAACATACTTCAATTCTCCAATCTTTTCTGCAAATATGCCTTCAATTCCGCGATGGGAACGCGTTCTTGTTCCCAAGTGTCGCGGTCGCGGACGGTGACGGCGTTATCTTCCAAAGATTCGTGATCGACCGTCACGCAGAAAGGCGTTCCGATCTCGTCCTGTCGTGCATAAAGCTTGCCGATGCCGCCCGTGTCGTCGTAAACGGTTCGCATCGATGGAAGCAAATCCTTTTTCAACTGTTTCGCCATCGCCACGATTTCGGGTTTATTTTTCGCTAACGGTAAAACCGCGACCTTGATCGGTGCGAGTTCGGGTTTTAATTTCAAGATGACGCGGACTTCGCCTTTGTCGTTTGTTTTCTCCGTGTAAGCATCCATCAAAACCGCAAGTAAAGTTCGGTTCACGCCAACGGCAGGTTCGATAACGTGCGGATAAAAACGCTCGTTCGTTTGTGGATCGAAATATGATAAATCTTCTGTAGAATCCGAATTAAGACGTTTTCCTTCTCTGTCTTCCGGCTTTTTAGAATGCGTTTTTAAATCGAAATCAGTGCGGTTTGCAATTCCCATTAATTCATCGAACTGCGCATCTTCGTCGTCGCGCTCAGGGAAAAATCTGTAAAGAATATCAACTGTTCGCACTGCATAATGCGCCAGTTCTTTTGCATTTTGCTCGTAAAGTTTAATATTCTCCGCTTTTATTCCGAGTGAATTAAACCATTCCTGAAAACCGTCTATGAATTCCTGTTGAATACGCGGGGCATCTTCTGAACGGCAAAAATATTCCATTTCCATCTGCTCGAATTCGCGTGTGCGGAAAATGAAATTTCCGGGCGTGACTTCGTTGCGGAAAGCTTTGCCGATCTGCGCAATGCCGAACGGCAATTTGCGGCGCGAAGTATCTAAAACATTCTTGAAATTGATAAAAATTCCCTGCGCCGTTTCGGGACGAAGATAAGCCGTCGCCAAATAATCGTCGTCTGCGGAAGTTGCGCCGACCGTTGTTTTGAACATTAAATTAAATTGTTTCGCTTCGGTCAGATCGCATTCTTTTCCGCTTCCGGCGCAAGAATTCGAGTCTTTCGGGCAGGCAACGTCTTTTAGTTTGTCTTCACGGAATCTGCCTTTACAGGTTCGGCAATCGACGAGCGGATCGCTGAAAGTAGTTTCGTGTCCGCTGTATTTCCAGACCAGACGATTCTGAATGATCGAAGAATCCAATCCTTCGATGTCGTCGCGTTCGTGGACGAGCCAACGCCACCAAGATTGCTTGATATTGTTTGCGAGTTCGACGCCGAGCGAGCCGTAATCCCAACTGCTTCCCAAGCCGCCGTAAATATCCGATGCGGGAAAAACAAAGCCTCTGCGCTTTGATAAACTAACGATTGTTTCAATATTCGGTGCTGACATAAAGTTATTTTCGATTTTAGATTTGCGATTTGCGATTTAGTAAATGTCTTATTCGTCAAAATTTGAATTTTACAACGAACGACGAACTACTAACAACGAACAAAATAAAAAAGAAGAGGAAATTTTCATCTCCTCTTCTCATTTTCTCCTCTTTTCCGCTTCTCGTTTATTCCTGCGGAACAGGTGTCGCCGCTCCCGGCGGAACGAGCCAGATTTCATAAGTCGTTCTCAGACGGCTTCCGCCTCTGACGATCGAAATCCTTCGCGGATCAACGCCTCGCGTTTTGACGAGATAATCCAACGACCGTTTTGAAAGCTTGTCGTATGAATTACGCGTCGTGCTGAGTTTATCGGTTCCTTGATAAAGAATGATGTAAAGCTGTGCGTCGGGATTGCTTTGCAATGAAATCGCGCAGTTGTCCAAACGTGCTTTGTCATCGTCGAACGAAACCGATTCAAATACGTCGCATCTGAATGCTTCGGGAATTTTTTGTTTTTCGACTTCGGTCGGAACAGCAATTCTCTGACGGCATTTCGCGTCGTAAACATCGTCGTAAACATCGAGTTCGGCACGAACCGTTTGCCCGCCCATTCCGGTCGTATCGACCGTGATCGCCGGAGTTCCGAGTCCGCTCGTGATCTTTGCCGTATCGGGCGAAACTTTCCAAGTATATCTCAAAGGCGTGGTCGAACCCGTCACGGCATTGAAAGCCGCAAATGTGATCAGATCGCCTTCTAAAACCTTGTCGGGACCATCGAGACGGATGTCATACGGACAGTTTTTGTTCGTAGTTGTTTCGAGGATTTTCAAACAGATACAGCTTTTATTATCTTTTCTGATCTCGATTTCCTTTTTGAATACTTGTCCGGCAGGACCTTCGACTTCGACCATGTATAAGCCCGGTGCAAGATTAAATTCTGCTCCGGTTGTCGTTCCGCTCATTCCAAGAACTTGTCCGTTTACTTTGACAGGATAAGCAATCGGCGTTGTTTTTACGGAAAGAACTCCCGTGTTTTTCGGTCTTTTTGTTTTTTCGTCAATCGGATTTGCAAATGCCGTCGCAATTCCGAAGGTCAGCATCAGCCCGATCACGAATAAAAAATTGTATCTGATATTTCGCATTTTTTTGTCCTCTGCAAATCGGCAAAAGTTTTAAGGATTTTGAATCACTTTTGCCCCAAATCTTTTTGTTCAATATATGAATGAAAGCGTGTAGCAATTAAAACGCTTTCTTTCATATATTCAGATTGATCTTAGTTTTCCTTATTTTCTTTTTTGCCGAATTTTTTACGAGCGGCAAGTCCGACTCCGGCGAGTCCTGTTCCGAAAAGAAGAATCGTTATCGGTTCGGGAACCGGTTCGGGCGGCGTCGGCGTCGGCGTGATCGGCGGCGTCGGTGTCGCGGTCGGTGTTGTCGTCGGTGTTGTCGTCGGTGTCGCGGTCGGTGTCGTCGGCGTGGTCGGAGTCGGCGTCGGATCGTCGCCGTTTTTCACGAGGAAAACGAGCGGAATCGCACCCAAACCGAGCAGAGTCCATTTCGGAAAACCGCCTCTTGTTTCTATGTACGGCTCATTACATTCGCAAACGTCGTCTTCGACGATCTCGACTTTCGTTTCCGTGATTACGCGATCGTCTTGCGGTTTCGGCGTATCGTCGTCACCGTTTGTCGAAACGATCGGATCATCTGCCAAACGCAAGTTTGAAAAACTGCCTGTGTTTGCCTTTCCGGGTTTCGCGTTGATTACCTGCACGACCTGATTGAACTGAACCGGCGCGGCTTCAACCGAAGAAACGAACGCCAACCAAATCGACGCTAAAGAAACGGCTGAAAGAAAAAATCTAAGATTCGTATTTCTCATTTTGTTATCCTTTCAAACTTTATTTGTGTAGAGAAATAAAGTTCGGCAAGTCTAATGACCTGTCTTTTTTTATTCATATTGGGGCTAACACGGCAAACTATATCAAAAAATCAACGAAAATGCACGTAAATCCTGCTTATTCTGCCCTTAAATTATCCCCTAAAAACTATAAAGCCTATTAATTCACCTCAAGAAAAGTAGCAATCCATAATTTATTCCAGAAAAATTTCAGATTTTTTTTACTTTTTTCGAGTTTTTTTCTAAAAAGTTTGAATTAGACGCGTTTTCCAGTATTTTTTTGCATAAAAATAGAGCAAAAAACCAACGAATTTTGCTCTATTTTTTTGGAATTCAGTAAAGAAAATTAATTTGTGATAAACCTTCTATTCTTTACCCGCGCCTTTTTCCTGTTGGATGATGGCTTTGCGCGAAAGTTTGATCTTGTTGCCTTCTCTGCCGATACATTTCACCATAATCTGTTGACCTTCTTTCAGTTCGTCGCGAACGTCACGAACGCGTCGGTCGGAGATTTCTGAAATGTGAAGCAAACCTTCGAGTCCCGGAATAATTTCGACGAACGCGCCGAAATCGACGATTCTCATCACCGTTCCGAGATAGGTTTCACCAATCTCGGCTTCCGCCGTCAACTGTTTGATGCGAGCGATTGCCGCTTGCGCCGCATCTCCGTCCGCAGTTGCGATAAGAACCGTTCCGTCGTCGGAAATGTCGATCTTAGCCCCTGTTTCTTCAGTAATCGAACGAATCGTCGCGCCGCCTTTACCAATCACGTCGCGAATCTTGTCGGGATTGATCATCAAAGTAATGATGCGCGGTGCATACGGCGAAATTTCCGCACGCGGAGCAGAAATCGCCTCGTTCATAATGCCGAGAATGTGCATCCGACCTTTACGCGCTTGCTCCAGAGCTTCCTGCAAAATCATTGCGTTGATGCCGCCGATCTTGATGTCCATTTGAAGCGCAGTGATGCCGTCAGCCGTTCCCGTGACTTTGAAATCCATATCGCCGTAATGGTCTTCTGCACCCGCAATGTCCGAAAGAATCGCGTAACGATTTCCTTCCAAAACCAAACCCATCGCGATTCCCGCGACCGGCTTTTTGATCGGAACGCCTGCGTCCATCAATGAAAGACAGCCGCCGCAAACCGAAGCCATCGAGCTTGAACCGTTTGATTCGGTAATATCCGAAACGATGCGAAGCGTGTAAGGAAATTCGCTTTCGGCAGGCAAAACCGCTTCCAGCGCACGACGCGCCAAGTTTCCGTGTCCGATGTCGCGGCGCGATGCACCGCCGAAACGTCCGGCTTCACCGACCGAATACGGCGGGAAATTGTAATGGAGCATGAAGCGTCTTTTGATTTCGCCTTTTTCGAGATCGTCCATAAACTGCTCGTCCATTTTCGTTCCCAAAGTCGTCGTCACGATCGCCTGCGTTTCGCCGCGTGTGAACAAAGACGAACCGTGAACGCGCGGAAGCCAGCCGACTTCGCACGAAATCGGACGAATTTCCGAGAATTTGCGTCCGTCGGGACGACGGCGGTTTGCCAAAATATCTTCACGGAAAATCTTTTCTTTCAAATGTCCGTAAACTTTTCCAGCCATCGCGCGTTTTTCGGGTTCTTCCGCCGGATAACTTTCAACGACTTCTTTTTTTAAAGCGTCGATCGCCGCATACGCCGAAATTTTATCCTTGCCGCGTGAATCCAAAACTTCACGCAAACGATCGGTGTAATTCTTTTCTACTTCTTCAAGAATCGTTTCATCGAGCGTCGGCGCGACAAATTCTCTTTTCGTGATTTCGAGAGCTTTATAAAGTTCTTTCTGCCACAAACAAAGACGTTTAATTTCTCTGTGCGCGAGCATCATCGCTTCGACCATAATGTTTTCAGCGACTTCGTTTGCTTCCGATTCGACCATCACGATCGCTTCTTCGGTTCCCGCAACGACCAAATTCAAATCCGATTCGCGTCTTTCGTCATACGTCGGATTGATGATGTATTTTCCGTCGATCAAACCGACGCGGATTCCGGCGATCGGAGTATCGAAACAAATATCCGAAAGATACAGTGCGCACGACGCGCCCGTAATCGCTAAAACATCGGGATCGTTTTCGTCAGCCGAAAGAACCGTTCCGACGATCTGTGTTTCAAACCGATAACCATCGGGAAACAGCGGTCGCAACGGACGATCGATGATGCGGCATGTCAAAGTTTCTTTTTCATTCGGACGTGCTTCGCGGCGGAAATAGTTTCCCGGAATGCGTCCGGCGGCATAAGTCGATTCGCGGTATTCAACGGTGAGCGGGAAAAAATCCAAACCTTCTTTCGCATTTCTTGCGCTGACGGCAGTGACTAAAACCTTCGTATCACCATAACTTACAACTACTGCTCCGTCGGCTTGCTTGGCAACTTTTCCAGTTTCAATGATCAATTCATTATCGCCGACCTTGATGGATTCTTTTAAATATTTTTTCTGTGTCATTTTCTATCTCTTCCTTAATATACAAAAAAAGCGACAGGTGCTGTGCCGTGAAGCCCTGCCGCTTTGGATCATTTAATTTTGCGACTGTTCTCTTTTGTCCGCTGGCAATTACGCTGTCACGTTCAGCAACCAACGGCAAATTCTTCGAGAGAACCTGTTATAACGATGACTCGAAGCCGTCAACTATAAAAGTTTCCAGTTTTTTGTTTCAAGTTTCAAGTTTATAAATTAAAACTCGAAACCTGAAACTTGAAACCTGAAACTTTTTACTATCTTCTCAATCCTAATTTCTGAATGATTTGGTGATATTGATCAATGTCACGACGTTTAAGATAATCAAGCAATTTACGTCTGCGCGAGACCATTTTAAGCAATCCGCGACGCGAATGATTATCTTTTTTGTGAACTTTGAAATGTTCCGTCAATTCATTGATGCGCTGTGTCAAAAGCGCGACCTGCACTTGTGACGAACCTGTATCCGATGTATGCGTTTTATAATCGCCTACAATTTTTTCTTTTGTTTCTTTAGCTGTTGCCATATTTTTTCTGACTTAAAATAGCCTCTCCTTGCTCACAGTAACTCCGTTTCTTTTTCAAACGGTAACCGCGAAAATTATTTGTTAATTTTTAACGTATATTCCAAAATTGTCAATCCGAAAATCTTTTACTTTTTATGATAATCGAATTCTTCCATAAATTTGGTCGAAAAATTTCCGGTCTGAAACCGCTCATCGTTCATAATTTTCAGATGAAGCGGAATCGTCGTTTTGATTCCTTCGACCACCATCATTTCCAAAGCTCTTTTCATTCGCGCGATCGCCAGTTCTCGGGTTCGTGCGTGAACGATGAGTTTTGCGATCATCGAATCGTAATAAGGCGGAACCGTGTAACCCGGATAAACTGCCGTATCGACGCGAACGCCCGGACCGCCCGGAATATTGAAAGCCGTAATTTTGCCCGGACTCGGCGTAAATTTTTCAGGGTCTTCGGCATTGATGCGGCATTCGATGGAATGTCCGACGATCTGCACATCTTCCTGCGTATAAGCCAATTCTTCGCCGCGCGCAACACGAATCTGATTTCGCACAATGTCGGCAAGCGTGACCATTTCCGTCACGGGATGTTCGACCTGAATGCGCGTGTTCATTTCCATAAAGTAAAATGAACCGTCTTCATCAAGCAAGAATTCAAAAGTTCCTGCGCTCGAATAACCGATTTCTTTACAAGCTTTTAACGCAACCGCGCCCATTGTTTCACGCTGTTCGGGCGTTATAACGGGCGAAGGAGCTTCTTCGAGCAGTTTTTGGTGTCGGCGTTGAATCGAACATTCGCGTTCGCCGAGATGAATTGCGTTGCCGTGTTCATCGCACAAAACCTGAATTTCGATGTGACGCGGACGTTCGACGTATCTTTCGATATAAACCGAACCGTTTTTGAAAGCCGCAAGTGCTTCCGCCTGTGCCGTTTCGAGTTGTCCGGCAAGTTCTTCTTCTTTGCGGACGATACGCATTCCGCGTCCGCCGCCGCCTGCCGCCGCTTTAATAATTACGGGAAAACCGATTTCTTTCGCAAGTTTTTTCGCTTCTTCCGCCGATTCGATCGGATCGGGCGAACCCGGCAAAATCGGAACTCCGGCGTTTTGCATCGTGCGGCGCGCTTCGACCTTATCGCCCATCATCCCGATAACGTGCGGTTGCGGTCCGATAAATTTGATATTGCAGTCTTCGCAAATCTTGGCGAAAGTTTCCGATTCGGCTAAAAAACCGTAACCCGGATGAATCGCGTCAACATTCGTGATTTCAGCCGCACTGATGATCGCCGGAATGTTCAAATAACTCTGAGCAGACGGCGGCGCGCCGATGCAAATCGCTTCATCGGCGTATCGAACGTGCAGAGCATCTTTATCCGCCGTCGAATGAACGGCAACGGTTTTGATGCCCATTTCCTTGCAAGTCCATATAATGCGGCAGGCGATTTCGCCTCGGTTGGCGACTAAAATTTTGCGAATTTCGCGGTGTTTCATTTAACAAAAATTTACCACAGAGACACAGAGTTCACAGAGATATTTAGAAAATCTTTTAATTTGCTCTGTGTTCTCTATGTCTCTGTGGTGAAATATTTCTTATTTTTTAATTCCAAAAAGCGGCTGACCGAATTCGACGGGCTGACCGTTTTCGACGTAAACTTTGAGCACTTCACCCGAAACTTCCGCCTGAATTTCGTTCATCAGCTTCATTGCTTCGACGATGCAAACGACCGTTTCCGGTGAAACCTGACTGCCTTCTTTGACATAAGAATCTTTGTCAGGTGCAGGCGAACGATAGAAAGTTCCGACGATCGGCGACGTAATTTGATATAAATCATCAGCCGGAGCAGCCGCAGACGTTTCAGTTTTCGCTTCGCTTGCCGTCGCAACTGCCGGAGCAGCCACGGGCGCAGCCGCCGCGACCGGCTGAACTGTTTGAACGATCGGAGCCGCCGTCATTTTGCTCAAACGAACACGAATGTTTTCGTTTTCGAATTCAAAATCGGTGAAACCGTATTCGTTTACCAATTCGGCAACTTCGCGTAATTCCTCCAAATTCAGCGAAGGTTTCACCGAACTCGTGCTTTTAACCGAACTGCGCGGAGTTTTGCTTTCTCCTGCTTTAGCTTTGCTTTTGGCTTTTGCCGATGCCGTATTTTCGCTCATTTACCCTTTTACTCCTTATTTAACTGCGGCTTTTTCACGCGCGCTGTCAACTAATTCGATGACTGCCATTTCTGCGTTATCGCCCTGACGGCGACCGAGTTTAATAATACGAGTATAACCGCCGTTGCGATCTTTGTAACGTGCGCCGAGTTCGCCGAAAAGACGCTGGACGGCTTTAACGCCGGCAGTTCTTTCAATCGCTTCTTTCGGTTCGCCTTTTTTACCGCGAAAACGGCTCT
>DAITPE010000065.1:0-14563 GCA_036833775.1 Pyrinomonadaceae bacterium
TTCGCTCATTGTTTTGCACGCAAAGGCGCAAAGCTCGCAAAGAAAAGCTCGAAAAATCTGCCTTCCGTTTTCTACTCTTAATTCACATAAACGAATAAATTTTATCGGTGCGGCAAGGAATAAATCAATGAAATCAATAAATTTTTGCATTATTTTTGTTCTGTTTTTGGCAATTACGGCAAACGGGCAGACTTTTAAGGTGATGACCTATAATATTCGCCTCGATCTTGCTTCTGACGGCGAGAATGATTGGGATCATCGAAAGAGTTTTTTTATTTCGCAGATAAAATTTTACGAACCCGATATTTTCGGAGTTCAGGAAGCCTTGCCGAATCAGATAAATGATTTAACCTCGAATTTGTCCGATTATGACAAAATCGGAATCGGGCGTGAAGGAAAGGATAAAGGCGAAGCTTCGGCAATTTTTTTCAAAAAAAACAGATTCAAAGTTTCCGATGAAACGACTTTCTGGCTTTCCGAAACGCCTGAAAAGGTTTCTAAAAGTTGGGATGCCGCACTGCCGCGAATCTGCACTTTCGGGCTTTTTAAGGATTTAAAGACGAAGAAAACATTTTGGGTTTTCAATACGCATTTGGATCATATCGGTGAAATTGCGCGAAAAAAAGGCGTGGAAATGATTTTGGCGAAGATGAAGGAAGTCAATCGGAAAAATTATCCCGTGATCTTTTCGGGCGATCTTAATGCCGAACCCGATTCCGAATTGTTGATAAATTTACGCAAAGAAATGAAAGATTCGCGTGAAGCCAGCCGCCAAAAACCTTTCGGACCGAACGGCAGTTTTAACGGATTTAAGTTTAATGAACCCGTAACGCGTTTGATCGATTATATTTTTGTCGATAATTCAAACCGAATTGCGATCAATAAATATGCGGTTTTGAGCGATTCGGTAAACTTGCATTATCCGTCGGATCATTTGCCCGTTTTCGTCGAAGCCGAATTTAGAAAGAATTGAATTTTCGATAAAAAGTAAAAACGCATTCCAAAAGCTCTCTGCAAATTTTTCTTGCAGTTTTGCGTTAATAAATTCGTGAATTGACATCCGCCGACTTTGAATCGGCACCTGTCAACTTTAAATTGACACCAGCATAATTTAATTTGTCACCTGCGCGGTTTAAAATGCCACCTGCACAGTTTAATCTGCCGCCTGCGCGGTTTAATCTGTCACCTGCGCAATTTAATTTGCCGCCTGCGCAATTTAAAAAGGCACCTGCGCAATTTAATTTGCCGCCTGCGCAATTTAAAAAGGCACCTGCGCGGTTTAATTTGTCGCCTGCAAACAAAAAGATCGGAGTTTATCGAGAAGATAAACTCCGGTCTTTCGTATTTATTCGCTTTGACTAGTTTTGAATGGTGAAAACATCGTCGGCAACCTCGGAGTTGACGAGAATTTCCTTGGCTTTAAAGTCAGAATAAGCCGTGATCTGTCCCATATCGAAACGCTGTGCGTATTTTTCGGGAATGACGATTCCTTCGACTGTTTTGTATTTATCGATCTCGACCGAAGTCGTCACGGTGTTTCCGTTAATTTCATAAGATGAATCGTATGCTTTGACCTGATTCGTCTTGTCATCCAAATAAAAATCGGTGAAATAACCTTCGGGCGAAGTAATTCTAAAACCTTTCTTTTTCTTTTTTTCTTCAGGTAAAGCCGTCACGACATAACCCGTTTCGCCGATCTTCGGCAGAAGCGGCATTCCGAGACGATTGAGCGGCGGCAGCGAAAAACCTCCGCGCATCGTCGAAGAAGTTTGTTTGCCGTCGTAAACTTGTTTGAAAGGAGCGAACGGATTATTTAACTCCATACGGTATTTATCGCCCGCAAAAACCAACACGAAAGTTGCCGGAATCGCCTGCGCCATTGCCGAAGTCGTAATATCTGACGAACCGCGCACAATCAGCGTTTTCATCTTTAAATACTTGTCGCCGCCGTGTGCTTCGAGCGCGGCTTTGGCAAGCTTGAGCGCATCTTCGTTCGCATTATTTACCGCCGTTGTTTTCGGAACTTCGACAGGCTTTTTCGGCTCGTCTTTCTGGGCGGAAACATTGAAAACGGCAAACACCGTCAAAAATAATATTACAGCTAATTTTCTTTTCATATTTTTCCTTTGTGAACAGTTTGAATTTTAACATTAAACGTAAAAAAAGAGTTGAAAGTTTTTAATTTTCAACTCTTTTTCTTTTTTCTATAAAAATAAATTACCAACTAAAACGCATCTGGAGTTCGATCCGGCGATTTGCCGCACCGCCGCCACCGCCGCCGCCGAAACCGCCGAAGCCGCCGACGGTCGAAGTCGATTGACCAAAACGGCTCGAAGCCAGATTGCCGACGGGCGTTCCCAAATTGACGTTGTTGAATAAATTATTGAAATTGATTCCGACGTTCAGATTATACGGTTTTCTTTCGTTACCGCCGCCGAAACCGCCCATTCCCATCATTCCGCCACGTCCGCCGCCGCCAGCCATTCCGCCGCCTTGTCCGCCTCTATTTCCACCACGACCGCCTCCGCCTTGTCCTCCGCGATTTCCGCCGTTGTCTTGTCCGCCGCTTTGTGCTGCAGCCGAACTTTTACCGCCGCCGAAACCGAAGTTTTTGCCGACGCGCAGATTAACGCTGAAAAATGAAGGACCAACGCCGTAATTACGCGGAATGATCGCATTCGGATCGTTTCCGCTGATGTCGCAGAATTTATTATTCAAACTGAGTGCCGAACAACGCGCCGCCACTTCGCCATAGGTCGGGCGTTCGGTAAAGAGCAAGTCGTTATTCGTATCAACCCCGCGCGTAATATTGAACGGTCTGCCCGAATTGGCAATGATGAACGGACTCAATGAAACCTGCCACGGAAGTGTAAAACTTCCGCCGAAAAAGAAGTTATGACGCGTATCGAACGACGATCTTCCGTATTCTTGGCTCAAATCGTAACTGTATGCAGGAAAACTGTTTGCGCCGTCAGTGTCGCTTTTGGCAAAACCCAATCGGTAATTTCCGAAAACGGAAATATTCGGGCTGACCATCGCTCTGAAATTTGCGATAAATTGCTGTTGTTTCAGAAAACCGCTCGATTCGTATTGATAAATATTGCCCGAACCCGGAAACGGCAAAGGCAAATTCACACAATTAACCTGCGCCGGACAAATCGGCGCATTGATGTTTCTGATTCTTAACTGATGAAAACTTTTCTGCGCAATGTAGAAAAGCGAAAGTGTCGTTCGCGCAGGCAATTGTCTTTCGACACCGAGCGCGATCTGTCCCGTATAAGGTGATTCAAGGTCATCGGCAATTCGTCTGATGACGCTCGAGCCCGGCAAAACTGCTTGAATCTGCGCGACCGTCGGAACATTCGTAACACCGTTGACGGTAAAAACAGGCTGCGTCAAAAGTGCTTGCGCCGCTTGTGCCAGAACCGGATTCGTATTCGATAAACTGACCGTGTAATTCAACTGATTCACGCCGTTGAATCGCTCAGCCTGCAACGAAAAGTTCTCGCTGAAACGATCATAGAAAATTCCGAAACCGCCGCGAAAAACCGTTTTCGGCGGACGCGCACCGCCCGCACCGGGCGACCACGCGAACGAAAATCTCGGTGCAAAGTTTCCATTATCGCTGATGTTGTTTTGGTTTTCGTAACGCAAACCGAAACTCAACGTCAACGCCGGATTCACACGCCAATCGTCGGTCACGAAAACGCCGACATCCGTTTGCGAAATGTTCTGCAAAGGATTTCCCGATGTAACCGTATATTGAATCGGCGTTTGCGTATCCTGAATCGTCGCAATGTAATTGTTCAGATTTGTAAATAAAAACGTTCCGCCGAAATTGTTTTCCGAACGATCTTTTAAATTCACCCCGCGCACACGCACGCCGAATTTGAAAGAGTGTTCCGAGTTTTTACCGAACGAAGTCGTCGTATAATTTTGAATTTCCCAATTTCTCGTGCGGTTGTAGCTTAAACCGATCTGTGCGCCGCCGCCCGTAAAGGCAAACGGAACATTGACCGTCGGAATCGAGTTGTCGCCGATCTGATCGCGATTGTTTATTTCATATTGGAAACGCGTTTCGTTGACCGTTTTCGGATTGATGATCATCGTTTCGGTCAGACGAAATTCGTGCTGTGTGTTTTTCGTTTCATAAGCGCGCGTCGGCAAAGAAGTGTCGCCGATGCCCTGATTATCGACATTCGCGCGTGTAAAACTGTAACGCGCAACGAGTGTGTTGTTCGTATTGATCTGATAATCGAAACGCGGGCTGATCGAAATGCGTCGGTTCGGAACCTGAAATTCCTGATTGAAAGGAATCACGTTCAATGTCGGATCGAGAACCAAAGCATTGACGACCGTGTTGTTGTCAACTTCGCGGTTATTTACGTCCAAAAAGAAAGATGATTTTCCTTTTTGAACCGGACCCGAAATGTTGCCGCCGTAAAAACGCGTTTGACTCGACGCACGATTCAGCGCGAACGGGTTGCGCGAATTCAAACTTTCGTCGTTGAAATTCAAAAACGCTTGTCCGCGCCATTTGTCCGAACCGGGTTTGGTCAAAATTTCGATTCTGCCGAAACCGAGACGATCATATTCAGCCGAAAAAGGATTTTGGTTGATACGAATTTCGCGGATCGCTTCTTTCGGCGGAAGTCTGCCGCCCGTAAAGCCGTCGATATAAATTTGTCCGCCGTTCGGTCCTGCCGAAGGTCCCGCCAAAGCCTGCAAAGCGGCTTCGAGTTCGTCGGGATCATCGGGCAAAGCGTCCAAATCTTTATCTTTAATGACTGTTGCATCGGAATTGTTTCCGGCTTCGTTTGAAACTTGATTGTCGTTTGAAACTTCGACGTTTGCTTCGACTTCCGCCACCGCCAAGGCAACCGAAATCGATTGTTTTTGTCCTGCTTTTACGTCAACTTCCGTGTTTTCATACGGCGCAAAAGTTTCCGCAAAGACGCGGACGATGTAGTTTCCCGGCGCAAGACCGTTGATCGTAAAATCACCGTTTTGATTAGTGACGGCTTTTTTCTCTTTGCCGTCCGCACTGACCGCCGTCACGCTTGCGCCGACGATGCTTGCGCCGAATGTGTCGGCAACTTGCCCGCCGATACTTCCCGTCTGCTGAGCGAAAACCGCCGATGTTATGAATAAATTTATAATTCCGAATAATAAAAATGATTTAAGATTTTTCATTTGAGTAGCCTGCTTGAAAATAAAATTAAATAAAGCTGAAACGCAGGATTTTCAGACCTGCGTTTCATTGTAAAATCAACTAAAAAACTTACGGAAAACTCACGCCGTCGAGTCCGGGAATCGTGAATCCGCCTCCGCCGCCTTGTCCGCCTCCGCCTTGATTACCGCCGCCCGATGTTTGCTGAGCTTTTAAGAAAGGCTCGACTCCGGCAAGTAATTTGATCGCGTTAAGATGCTCGGAATTGACGGCTTTCGTGCTGGAAACGGCAATCATTTCGCCCGCTTTCAGATCGGCAATGGAAATCGTCGGGAAGCGTTCGAGCATGGCATCGATTCCGCCTTGTCCGCCGCGCATTCCGCCGCCGAAACCGCCGCCTTGTCCGTTCGGATTAGGCTGCCCTGTCGGCGCAGTTCCGCCTTGCGGATTTTGTCCTTGCGGCGGTCGCGTTCCGCCTTGACCCGCTTGTCCCGTTTGTCCGCCTTGTCCGCCCGGACGCATTCCGCCCGATTGCATCATTGCAAATCTTTGCGCAAATTCTTCAGGAAATTTCTTTTGCAGAGTCGTCGGAGTAACAACGATCACGACATCTTTTTTCGTTCTGAAATCTGAAATAATGACTTCATTTTTAGTTGCATCGACCGATTTGACCGTTCCCGCAACCGTTTGAAATGCGCCCGAAACGATTTCTTCAGCCGCAAAACTCAAACCGTCCGAGCTTTTATCGCCGAGCGCGATGATCGTATCGTCAACTTTGATTTCCGAAGCCGAACTCGGTTTGGCTTTTGAATATTCGAATGAATCAGGCGCAAAGCGTTTAAATTTCGCGTTGTCTTTTGCCGACAAAACAATGTTCGTCGTTCCCATAAGTCCGGTGATGCCGACTGTTATCTGCCCTGTTTGTTCGTTGATAGATTTAACTTTGCCGTTGATACTGCGTGTGCGCCATTGTTCGGCGCGTTCGGATTGCGTTTTTGTGATGTCTGCTTTCGTCATCAAAAAAACCGTCCGCGCCCGAAGCGTTTTTTTGTCGTCGGAATAAAAGCCTGAAATCGCCAATTTGTCGCCCGCGCCGATTTCCGTCAAAGCCGACGCAACCGCATTTTTCAAACTCGGATTTTCGGGCGGAACTCGTTTGTATTCCGTTTTTTCATTCAAAACGATGTCGAGCGAACCGTCTTTCGTTTGTAAAACGATCTTTGCATCAGCCATCGAAGTCACGTCGCCGAGCACGACCGACGGTTTCAAACCGCCGTCCGAAACCTGTGCCGAAACGGTTGAAAAAATCCCTGAAACTATTGTTATTAAAAGAAATAAAATGTATTTTGAACGCATTATTTTGTATTGAAATTAAAAAAATTGTCTTAGCATATACGCGCTTAACCTGCGAAAGTTGCTTGCTTTCGCAAAGTAAGACGATATTTTAACCTTGAAAGTTTGATGGAAAGTGTAAAGATTTGTAAAAAAAAGAAAATAAAAATTTACGTTTTTTTCCAATCGTTCACCGACCGCGCCGTTAAGATCAAGCCGATTCCGGCGGCAAAGAGAGCAAGCAAACCGAAAGTCCACACATAAGGCAACGAAAGAAGAACCGTCCACGCGACGACTCCGAGAAAAATCGCAAGCGTTTCCGAATGATTTTTGTCGCCGAAAATCGTTTTCTGCACGAATTTCCCGAAACTGACTTGTAAAACCACGCGCCCGAAAACATAAGCGAGCAGCAAAAGCGCGAAGATCATTATGTAAACGATCGCGCTCAGATAATTAGGCAAAACGCTCAAACTTGCGACCGAAGTTATCAATGTCAGCACGAAGGCAAAAAAGCCGAGCGCGAAAACTTTCAGCGTCGAAAGCTGAAAACGCGCCGCGCCGCGACTGACCGCACCGGGCGCGATCGTGGCAAAACCGAGCGAAACGATAAACCAGAAAAGTATCGAAAGAACACGCGAAACGAAGAACGAAACCGAAAGCGTCGGCGAAAAAATCTGCGTCGGGTCTTGCGCCATCTTGCGGAATTCTTCTTCAAAAACGCCGAAAACGATCGTTTCCTTTCCTTCGTTTCGTTTGGGCGAAACGGTTTCAGGATGATAAGTTCCGCCGAAAACGATGATGTCGCCGCCGATCACGGCGTTTTCTTTTTGTGTGACCGAACCGCCGACGGTTGCCACATCGCCGCTGACGTTTCCTTCAATGACAACATCGCCGCCGAATGAAAGAACGCCTTTCGCCTGTTTTTTGATGATGACGGTTTTGCCGAATGAAAAAACTTCCATTTCGGGTGCGTCTTCGATAATTAGAGTTTTTTCGTCGGGCGTGGAAATCTGCGCTTGCGCAAACGCGCCGACCGCGCAGAAAAATATCAGCATTATTCCGCCAATCAATTTCCATTGAGCAGAAAAATCAATTTTGTAAAGATTGTTAATGCTGATCGAACTAATCACTTTTTGAGCCTAAAATTTTGAATTCGGTTATCAAACGTGAAAAAACGAGTGCGGAAATGCCGAGCAAAATTGCCAGCAAAACGAATGAAAACGCCGATTTATAAAAGAACTGAAAACATAAAGATTTCAAAATGACCGTCAAACCGATCGCAAAATCATATATCAAATGACCGAAAAAACTGCCGACGGCGACGATCTGTTCGACAAAATTCGCGCCTGTTTCGACAACTTTTTCGCTTTCTCCGGCAACTCCCAAGATCACCAAGAAAAACAAAAAAGCGCAAATCAAAATTGCATTCAAACGTTCTTTCGAGCCGCGCAGACCGTTGACACGGTTTTCGGCGTTGGCAACGACGACTTTGGTAAAATTTTCGGGAATTTCAAATTCTTTTTCTTCTTCGAGCGCAAAATCGAGCGCGTTGAGAAGTTTTTTCTGCTGATTGAGTTCGTGCGTGCAGATTTCACAGCCGAGAAAATGCATTTCCAGATCGAGTTCGGCGTGCGGAGAAAGCTCGCCGTCGATATATTCGGCAATCTCCGCACGCGGACACAATTCTAAGTTTTCTGCATTTCCTAAATTCATTTACTAATAACTATTTAATAAATTTGATCGTCAAAGGATATTCCCACATTTCGCCGTTGTTGGCTTTGATCGCGCCGATGATCGGAAAAACGATTCCGACGATTCCTAAAGCTATCAACATAAAGAATCCGATGATGACAAACGCCAAAACGAAACTGATAACGCCGTAGATAAGACTCGAAATCATCCAATTTACGACCATTTTGCCGTGTGCATCGAGCGCGGGCATTTTGTCTTTGTTCATCTGCCAAAGCAGAATTGGCGCAATCGCGCCGAGCGGAAAAACAAAGACGTAAAGCAGTTCCGACAAATGAAGAAACAATCCCATTTGTCTTTCTTCGGCGGTTTGCAAACCCATATTCGGGCGATAATTCAAATTGTCCATAACTTTCTCCTTGAAATTCAGCTAGATTCCGGTAAAACCGCGTTCGATGAACATTTCGCGCATCATTTCGCGGGCGCGAAACAGACGATTTTTAACCGTTCCGAGCGGAAGTCCGGTGACTTCGGCGATTTCGTCGTAGCTTAAATCCTGCGAATGACGAAGCAGAATCAGATCACGATACGCGACGGGCAAACATTTGACGACCGCTTCGATCTCATTGCGCCATTCGGTTCGTTCGCGTTCTTGTTCGGGTGTCGGATTCGGGCTTTCGATCTGCAATTGATAAGTTCCGTCGGCATTTTCGGCTTCGATGCTTTGTTTGACCATCGAATTGCGGCGCATATAATCGATCGCGGCATTGTGCGCGATGCGGTAAAGCCACGTCGAAAATTTGTAATCGGAGCTGTATCTTTCGAGCGAATTATAGACTTTGATAAAAACTTCCTGCGTTACATCGAGCGATGCTTCGTAATCATTCAGCATTCGGTAAACATAACCGATGATCGGTCGCTGATAGCGGCGCACGAGTTCTTCAAAACCGTCCTCGCGTCCGCGAATGGCATCGGCGATAAGTTCAATATCAGTTAATTTTTGCAGATTTTCGATTGCGATTGTTTTGCTTGCCATAACGCACAGGTATTACGGCTATTATTTCAGAAAAGTTTCAGAAGTAAAATCAAAAACACAGACAATTTCAATTTTATAAATGCTTCGTTTTTGCGATTGGCTCGGCTTTTAGAGATAATTTTCCATTATGCAGAGATTTACCATTTTATTTTCGGCTTTTTTCGCGCTCGTTTTACTGTCTTTTGCGGCGTTTTCCCAGAACAGATTCGAAGGCTACAACATCATTCTCGATGTGCCTGAAAATCAGCAGACACAAACCTGCACGATTCGTTATGTGCCGCCGACGACGAATATCACCGTTTCCGATCTCGACACGAAAACGCCGATGAACTTGCGTTCGTGCAGTGGTTCGGGCGCGAGTTTGCGGCAAAACGGTTCGACCGCTTCGATGACGGCGAGCAAGACGGATTACAAATGGTGTTTCGAGGGCGAAGATAAAAGCTACCGCATTTCGTTTCGCGGCGATCAATCGAGCGGAACGGTCATTTACGATTGGATTCCGAACCGCCAGCCGAACGATAACGGCGCATATAACATCAAAGATTTCGGCGCGAAAGGCGACGGGCGCACCGATGATACTATTTCGATCCAGAGCGCACTTGCCTATCTCGCCACGCGCAACGGCGGAACGCTCGTGTTTCCCGAAGGCGATTATATGGTCGGCGGAACTTCGGATTTCAAGGGTTTGGTCGTGCCTTCGGGCGTGACGATCCAAGGCACGGTCGGTGTCACGTCCAATTCTTTTACGAACAATGTCACGAAACGAAGCCCGACCAGAATCGTTTTGACGGGCATCAACCGCGCACTTTTCAAAATCGGCGAATGCACCGAAGACGTTTCCATCAAAGACATCGAACTTTACGCGCAAAACAATAATAATACTTACGGTTTTGAAGGTGTCGGCGCGTTTACTTCATCGCAGAATTTCTTTTTCGAGCGCGTCGTTTTCAATAATTTCTTTCGCGGCATTTACGGTCACGGATTGCCCGTCACGAGTAAAGCGTGGCAATTCGATTACATAAAAATTCAGAACTGCCGTTTTATTTATAACCGCGACGCAGGAGTTTACAGCGACGTTTCCAATTCCGATTGGAAGATCGAAGGAAGTTTGTTCATCAATCCGAAAAAACAAGCCGGACAGAATGCGAATTCGATGCATTTCGAGCGTTCGGCGGCAGTTCTTATTTCCGACACGTTCGGCGGCGGTTTTCCGAGTGCGCTCGGCGGAACTTTTCTGAACATTCTCGCGCCCGGCATGGTCACCGTGATCGCTTCGCAGACCGAAAATATGACCAATTCCATTTATTTGAACGAGGCGAATATTCAAGGTGCGGGCGATTATTCTTTTCCATTGACGGTCATAAACAGCACTTTCGGCAACCAAATTGTTTTGAATGCGCGGATCAATTACGTTTCAACGGGCAGCAGTTACGGACCCGGCACATTCAAAGCCGATCCGCTCGTCAGAATTTATTCGACGGGCGACCGTTTCTGCTATGACGGCGGGATTTTGGGCTGTCAGGGTGCAACGCGCAATCTTTTCGACAAAGCGACGGTGATGTTTATGACGGGACAACCGAGCGATTTCGGCAGATTGGAAGGTTATCCGACCATTTTCGGAACGGACGTGCAGTTTAACGCGCCCGTGCAAATGCCGACGTTCGATCAAAACCGGCTTCCGGTCGGAAAACCTGACGGTTCGATGGTTTACTGCAAAAACTGCAAACGCAACTCAACGCCGTGTCAGCAAGGCGGAAACGGCGCACCCGCAATGCTCGTCGCCGGACAGTGGAGCTGTCTGTAAGGGATGAGGGATAAGGGATGAGGGATGAAAGGTTTGATTTTTTGAATCTTCATCCCTCAGCACTGAAACCTCGATCCGAAGTGCTGAAACCTCATCACGTAGTTCTGAAACCTCGTCCCGAAACGGTGAATGTTCGTCCGTAATCACTGAAACCTAGGCTGTCGGCTCTGAAAGTTGTTCTGTCAGCACTGAAAGTTGTTCTGTCGGTTCTGAAACCTCTTCTGTCAGTGCTGAATGTTCAAGTGTAAGCACTGAAACTTCGTCTGTCAGCACTGAATGTTGAAGTGTAAGCACTGAAACCTCAAGTGTAAGTGCTGAAACCTCGTCTGCAAGCACTGAAACCTCTTCTGTCAGTTCCGAATGTTCATGTATCAGTCCTGAAACCTCGTCTGTCAGTCGTGATTGCTCGGCATTTGATTTTCGACGGAAAAAGTCTTTATTCGAACAAAAAGAAAAGGGATGAATAAGAAATTATTCATCCCTCATCCCTCATCCTTCATCCCTCAAACTATTCGTCGTCGTCTTCTTCGGTAATTTCGAGTAATGACGCGCTCGTGACGAGATCGTCTTCGCCCGTTCGGATGAGCATTACGCCCTGCGCCGAACGTCCGGTTTGACGAATCTTGTCAACACCGAGACGAATCAATTTCGCCTGCTGCGTGATGATCATAATTTCCGAATCGTCGTTGACGGGAAACGCCGCGACGACCTTTCCGGTCTTTTCGGTCGTTTTCATATTGATCACGCCTTTGCCGCCGCGCTTTGTCAAACGATAGTTCAAAACCTGCGTCTGTTTGCCGTAACCTTGCTCGGAAACGGAAAGGATGTTTTCCGTTCCTTCTGCCGAAACGGCGAGAACCGAAACGCAGAAATCGCCTTCGCGCAAATCAACGCCGCGCACACCGCGTGCAACACGTCCCATCGGACGAACATCGGTTTCCTTAAAGCGAACCGCCATTCCGTCGTGCGTTGCAATCAAAATCTGCTGTTTGCCGTCGGTTCTGATGACATCGAGCAGTTCGTCGCCTTCGTCGATATTGATCGCATTGATGCCGTTGATACGGATGTTTTGATAATCAGCCAGCGACGATTTTTTGATAACGCCTTGTTTCGTGACCATCGTCAGATAAGTTTCTTCCGAAAAATCACGAACCGCCATCACCGCAACCAATTTTTTCTCGCTCGAAAGCTGAATCAGATTGACGACCGCTTTTCCGCGCGCCGACGGATCAGCTTCGGGAATCTCGTGCACCTTCATTTTGAAAACCTGTCCGTCTTCGGTAAAGATCATCAAATAAGCGTGGGTCGAAGCGATGAAAAGATGCTCGACAAAATCGTCGTTTTTCGCTTTCGCACCAAGGCGACCTTTGCCGCCGCGACCTTGACGCGAATAAGTCGAAACGGGCGTTCGTTTGATATAACCCTGATTCGTCACGGTAATTGCAACGTCTTCGTCGGGAATCAAATCTTCGATACGAAGTTCCACGCCTGCGTCAACGATCTCGGTTTTACGCGCATCGCCGAAATTCTTTTTGACTTCCTGAAGCTCGTCAATAATAACTTGGCGCAGCAGATGATCGTTAGAAAGAATCGCTTCGAGTTCGGCGATAACTTTCAAAATCGCTTCGAGTTCGTCAATGATCTTCTGACGTTCCAAAGCCGAAAGTCTGCGAAGCTGCAAATCGAGAATCGCCTGCGCTTGAATGTCGGTAAAACGCAGACTGCCGATGACCTTTTCCAAATCCTTCAAAAATCCGGCAAGCGTTTTGTCGGTCGCGACGCCTTTCCAATTTTTGATCTCGTGCAAATTCGCAAATTTGCCCGTCAAAAACTGTTTCGCTTCATCGACCGAACGCGAATTGCGGATCAGCGGAATGATGTAATCGAGCGCATCGATCGCTTTGTTCAAACCTTCTAAAATATGCGCTCTCGCCTGCGCTTTCTTGAGTTCGAATTCGGTTCTGCGGCGGACGACTTCGCGGCGAAACTCGACAAATGCTTCGAGCATCTGTTTCAGATTCAAAATGCGCGGTTGTCCGTCGATGATTGAAAGATTGATGATGCCGAACGACGATTGCATCGGTGTCAATTTATAAAGTTTGTTCAAAACGACTTGCGGAACTGCATCGCGTTTGAGTTCGATCACGACGCGGATTCCCTCGCGGTTCGATTCGTCGCGAATTTCCGAAATGCCGTCGAGTTTTTTCTCATTGACGAGTTCGGCAATGCGTTCGATCAAGCGCGATTTGTTTAACTGATACGGAATTTCCGTAATCACGACCGCGTCTTTTTCACGGTCGCCGCGTCCGATACGGTCGATCGCCGCGCGCGCGCGCATCTGGATCACGCCGCGTCCTTCACGGTATGCGCGGTGAATTTCTTCGCGTCCGTAAATAAAACCGCCGGTCGGAAAATCCGGTCCCGGAACGATCTTGATGAGTTCGTCAACGGTCGTGTCCGGCTTTTTGACGAGCGCGATCGTCGCTTCGAGAATCTCGCTCAAATTATGCGGCGGAATCTTTGAAGCCATCCCGACCGCGATTCCTTCCGAACCGTTTACCAACAAATTCGGAATTCGCGTCGGCAAAACCGAAGGTTCTGAAAGCGATTCGTCGTAGTTCGGCACGAAATCGACGGTTTCTTTTTCGATGTCGGCAAGCACGTCGTTCGTCAATTTCGCCATACGGACTTCCGTATAACGCATCGCCGCCGCGTTGTCGCCGTCGATCGAACCGAAATTTCCCTGTCCGTCAACGAGCGGATAACGCATCGAAAAATCCTGCGCCAAACGAACGACCGTTCCATAAACCGATTGGTCGCCGTGCGGATGATATTTGCCGATACAATCGCCGACGACGCGGGCGGATTTTTTGTAGGCTTTGTTGTATGTGTTGCCGAGTTCGTGCATTGCCCACAACACGCGGCGGTGAACGGGTTTCAAACCGTCACGCACGTCCGGCAGAGCGCGTCCGATGATCACCGACATTGCATAGTCGAGATACGAACGCCGCATTTCATCTTCGATATTAATCTGATTACGATCTAAAGTTGTATCCATTAATTTTCCTAGTCTAAATTTTTACCTTTTTTCGTTTTGCTGAGTTGTTTGGCAAAAGGCGGTTTTCACAAAAAATTCTGGAATAATTTCCTGATTAAATGTTTTTTAATTATACAGGCTCCGAGCCTGTATAGCAACCGCTTAAACCTTTATATCTATTTGGAAATAGCCGTTTTCTCAAAGGTTTCTACCCAATATTTCCAATGTCAAATCTTTAATATTTTTGGAGGAGTTATGCTGTCATCCCAAGTCAGCGAGAAAGAAGACAGAAAGATCAATCGAATATCGCTCGCGCTTCCTTTGCGCGTCGATACGCAAGTCGATCTGAAGGTTTTCTGGAGCGAAATTACACGATTGTCCGACGTGTCGGCTTTCGGGGCAGGCTTTAACCTTAAACGCCCGATCAAACGTGGTCGTGCGGTACAAATGACGATGCCCTTACCGCGTCAGTTGCGCTGTTTCGATTTTATGGAA
>DAITPE010000066.1:0-14562 GCA_036833775.1 Pyrinomonadaceae bacterium
AGCGGTTGCGGAAGGCGCAGCCGTGCGGCAGCGACAGCATCACGTCGGCTTCGAGATTTACCGCGTCGCCGACTCTTAAATTTGAAAGATTCGTCAATTCCCAAGTTTTCGGAATCACAGCGATTTCAAAATAATCATCTTTTAATTCGGCGATCGTGAGCGAAATTCCTTCGACCGAAATCGAGCCTTTGTAAACCAGATATTGTCCGATCTCGCGCGGAAAACCGATCTTGACCGTCCAAAAATCCCCGTCTTGTTTTGCGCCTAAAAATTTTCCGCGCGCGTCAACGTGACCTTGCACGATATGACCGCCGAGCCGCGTTTCGGGTGTGACGGCGCGTTCGAGATTGACGCGCGAACCCGATCTCAAATTCCCGATCGTCGATTTATCGAGCGTTTCGCCCGAAACATCAGCCGTAAACGAACTCGGCGTAATTTCAAGCGCGGTCAAACAAACGCCGTTGACGGAAATCGAATCGCCTTCGTTCGTGCCTTGGCAAACCGTTTTTGCCGAAATTTTTATTTTCGCGCCGTCCGCACGTTTTTCGAGCGACGCGATGATTCCCAATTCTTCGATGATTCCTGTAAACATTAAATATTTTCTAATTTTTCGCCGAAGGCAATTTGAATTCGCTTTCGGGTTTTATAAGCAGCAAAACGGCGCGGTTGTTTTTGTTCAAACCGCCGCTGATGACGAAATCGGCGCAAACCATTTTTCTATCCGTTCCTGCCGCGTTTTTCCAAGCCAAAACCGGAAGCTGTAAAGATTCGCCGACGTATTCGGTAAATTCGGTCGAAGAAACCCAGTTCACGTTTTCGTCATAATTTATTAAAACGGACGCGACCGAATTTTTATCGAAAACCACCGTTACGGTTTCGATTCCGTTTTGCAATTCGTTTTCTTTGATCGCTTTTTTTCCGATCGTGCCGTATTCCAAACCGTTTTTATTCGTCACTTGCATCGACGGATAAATCTTCATCACCGCCGTTTTCGGCATATCGAGTTTGATCCCGCGAACGGCAGGCAAATTTGCGCGTCTTTCGGTGCAGTTTCTGTCCTGCGAATAAATGTTGATGCCGAAAAGACAAAATATTGCGGCTAAAATCAGTGTTGTTTTCATAAAATTCCCCTTGTTGGTTTTATTAAAAGGTTAGCTGTCCGCGCTGAAATTAGCAACAACTTTCTTTTGATTAAATTTTCAAAATGAAAAGCATCAAACCGTAAATTTCACTTTCGGTTTGATGCTTGAACTTAAAAATTCTTTTCTTTTAGAACCAGCCTTTGCGGTTGACGAAATACATTTGCGAAAATTCTTCGTCGGATTTTGTCAGATACATAATTCCTTCGACCAAACCGATGATCGAAATGATCGCGGTCGGAATTCCGCACAACAGAAAACCGCCGACGAGCGAAGCGACGAGCATAATCACGCCTTCGGTCGTGTAGCCCATGATAAATTTATGTACGCCGAATGCGCCGAGCAAAATTCCGCAGATTCCGGCGGCGACGCGTTTATCTGCACCGGGATATTGCTGCGACTGCATTCCGTATTGCGGCGCAGGCTGGATCGGCATTCCGACATTCGGAAGCATTGCGCCGCAGCGGCGGCACGAAGAATCGAAATTTGTGTTTTGCTCCGAACAATTCGGACAATAAACGAAGTTTGTTGCCATTTTTTTAGTTCCTCCGATTAAGAAGTTTACGCAGTTTGGCGCGAATTTCAAGCTAAAATTCGCTTTCGTTCAAGGTTTCAAACTTTTTCGACGTGCGAAAGTTTTTTGATGTTGATTGAAATCGTTTCGCCGCTCTCGACTTGATTGTAAATGCTCACGAATTTATGACCGACTTTGATTTCTTCGTGTTTGTAAGACGAACGCGTATGCACGACTGCCGCAAAAGTTTCGTCGGTGGCGGTCAATAAAACCAAAACTTCCGCGTCCGTCTTTTTAAAATCTTCTTCGGTCATTCCGTAAAGCGGCGAATTTTCGTCGATCGGGTGAACGATCGTCCACGAAAGCGGAAAAAACGCGACGGTTTCGCGTTCCAGATCGAGAAAATCGAAACGCCGCACGATCTTTCCGTTTTCATTTACGAACCGCGCAAACATTACTTTTGCGCCGACTTCGATGAGCTGATTGTTTCGCGCATTGACGAGCCGAAACATCAAGCCCGTAATGCCTCGATACGGTGCAATCACGGCGACTTTGCTGAAATGCACACGCGCCGTCGGTCTTGCAAACCGCGCAAAGACAACTCCCGTGATGAGCGCATTGGCGATCAAACTGTAATAAGATTCGACCGTCACCAATAAGTTAGGAATCACGCCGACGGGATGAATCGTTCCGTAACCGATTGTCGCAAAAGTCTGCACGCTGAAGAAAAAACCGCGCACGAAAAGATTTTCGGTCGGGATCGAAGAAGAATCCACGAGCGATTCCGCGCCGAGCATCGAATAAAAGAAACCGAAAAAGATGTTGCTCAAAAAATAAAGCAAAAGCATCAAACCGAGAAAGGTTTTCCACTGCATCGTCAAAAGCGTGTGATAAAGATTGAGCGAAGAAAGATAGCTCAAACCCGTTCGTTTGACGTTAAAACTGCCGTCCTGATTGAGCAAACGCTCGCGGCTTTGATCCGAAACGACCGAACCGAAGCCTAAATCCCGCTTATCGTTTTCGGCAGACGCTTTTGAATGAAATTCTTTATTGTATGTATATTCTGTCACGTTCTTTTTTAGCTGAGATTATACGAAAGCATTTTTTGAAATGTAAACGCTGATTGCATTTCACAATAGAAAAATGATGAAATATTAAACAATTAAAATGAATCAAGCACAAACACAAGAAAATTTACCGCCGAAGCTTGCGCGGACTGTAAACGGCGACGTCGATATTAATTCGCTTGCCGACCTTTTAGAATGGTTTCTTAATTTCGACAACCGCGTTGCGCTCGTGCGTCATTGGCAGGTCGAGGAACTTTTTCAATGGAAACAGGAAGACGACGCAGCACAAGGCTTAGAAGTTTATCCTTTTGAAAATGCCGAAGCCAGATTCGCCATCGGCGTTTTTCAAGCTTTGGGCGAAAACGCGACTGAAAACGATTTGCAAAAATGGATCACGGAAGTTTTGCAGGCACTCGGCGAATCGAAGCAGACACGCGAAGACATCGGCAAAGAATACGCACTCGATATGGAAAAATCGCACATCGCCGAAGCCGAAAAGCTCCCGACCGAAACGGAAAAACGCTTGTTTTTAACGAGCAGTTGGCTCGAAGCCTTATGCACCGCCGAAGTCAGATTTTTAGGCTGGGTTTACCAGGAATTATACGGCAAACCGTTTCAACCGATCACGGATTGAGAAAGATTTGCTCGCAAAATAAAATTGTTCAGAGTCCCGCCTTTAGGCGGCAATTCGTTAAATAAGAAGCCTGCTGAAGCAGGGACTCTAAACACTTGAATATTTTCTCAGTTTAGAGTCCCGCCTTTAGGCGGCAAACGCTTAATTTATAAAATCATTTTCAAAAAACTATATATTCGGCTTTTATACTTAAATTCCAAATTTTAAACTCTTCATTCTAAATTAACTTGCAGAAAAGTTATCGTTATTTGTCCGTAAATTATTTATGAATTGCGAATGATAAATTTAGAATTATTTTCTTTTTTCTCCGCAAAAACCTTTACTTTTTCAGCCTTTTCATTTAATTATAGTTTTACAAAAATTCGCATAACCGTTTGAGTTATTGTTTTCGGCAAAAGCTGATTCGGCAAGACGTTTTTATCTCTCGGCGAAATTTTGGCGTTTTCCGTCACGATGTTTGGAAATATTTTTGAAAGTTTCAGAAAATTTTCCCTTTCAATGAAAAGTTTTCCTTTAACTCTCAAACTCCCGATCATTTCGTTGCGATCACATCTAAATTATTACTGCTGACTGATTAAAAAAGGTCTGATTGCTTTCAAAGGTTTTTTCTTTTTAAACAAACGGCTCTGCGCGGGTTTTAAATGCTTTCGCTTGTCGGTTAATTCTTTTCGCTCGTCGGCGAAAAGTTTTCGCCAAGTAGTTAAAGCTTTTCGCTCATCGGTGAAAAGCTTTCGCTCGTTGGTGAAAAGATATTTCTTGTCGGTGAAAAGCTTTCGCTCAATGGTGAAAAGATATTTCTTGTTGGCGAAAAGCTTTCGCTCGTTAGTGAAAAGAATTAATTTATTGGTGAAAGTGCATAAATTCGTTGAAATAACGGCTAATTTATTAAATAAAAGAAGGAAAATGTAAGATGTCAAAAATAAATAAAAAGAAAATCGATAAAAGAGCAATGAAGATGGAAAACGGATGGGAAGAAGGTGCGCCTTCTGCCAAGTTTCGCAAGATAACTTTAGACCAATTCAAAGCAAAACGTCAGGAAATAGCGACCGAAGAGGGGGAAGCCGATGATCTCGAAACGCGTTTGAAGCTGAAACTCGATCGCATAAACGATCTTTACGGCGAACTCGACGATATGATCGTAGAAGTCGGCGAAGGCGTGCGCGGACACGATGATTACGGCAGCGACAGCCCTCTCTACGGCTCGATGGGCTTTATCCGCAAATCGCAAAGAAAATCAGGCTTGACGCGTCAAAATAGAAACGATACGAATAACGATAATCAATAAGTTTTTCGTCAAATCTTGCTGACTTTTGAACGACTGCAAGAAAGTTTTGGAAACCAAAAACACACTTCTTCCGCCGTCGCAGTAGAAGTGTGTTTTTTATTTGAATAGATTTTAGATAATTGAAGAAAAAAACGCTTCGTAGTAAGTAAAAAATGAAGGGTGAAAAGCCAAAGGAAAAGTTTATTACTTTTTACTTTTCACCTTTCACTTATCAGGAATTTTTCCCTTTCCATTCCTTAAATCTTCTATCAATCACTAACGCAACTTTGTCGTAGTTTTCCCATGTATTTTCAGCATGGTAGATCGAAGGTAAATCATTTTCTAAAACTTCGGCGTAATCTTCAAAATAAATTTCGCAATAGTAAAATTCGGTAAAAGCTAAACCTTCTTCATTTAAATCTTCATCCCAAAACTTCTCGTCACACTCTTCGATCAGAAAATCTCTTCCTGTAATTTCACGATTTTTTATCTTTTGAAGCGCTTCGGCTGATTCATCATTATGAAGTTCACCTTGCAGATTATTGTTGATAATCCAAGCCAGATAAATTCCAATATGAGTTCCGCCGTTTTCTTCAGGTAAATCATCGGGAAAATCATTTCCGTAATGCCAATCCATTCTGTCTATCGCCATATTTTTAATAATAAAAAGGCTGAAGTTCATTTCCGAACTTCAGCCTTGGAATATTATTTTCCGCTCATCACGAGTTTGGCGATGGTTTGGAGCTGCATATTGCTGGTGCCTTCGTAGATCGCGCCGATCTTTGAATCGCGCCAGAATTTTTCGACGGGATAATCTTTCACGTAGCCGTAACCGCCGAAAAGTTCGATCGCTTTGGACGAAACTTTCTCAGCCGTGCGCGACGAATATATCTTCGCCATCGCCGCTTCTTTGAGGAAAGGTTTGCCCGCATCTTTCAAACGCGCGGCATTGTAAACCAAAAGACGTGCGGCTTCGATGTCTAAAGCCATTTCCGCGAGTTGGAATTGAACGGCTTGGAAATTGTTGATCGATTGTCCGAATTGTTCGCGTTCGGCAGTGTATTTGAGCGCGGCTTCATAAGCACCCTGCGCGATGCCGACCATTTGCGCGCCGATTCCGATGCGTCCTTCGTTGAGTGTTTCGATCGAAACTTTGTAGCCTTTGCCGACTTCGCCGAGAACATTCTCTTTCGGAACTTTGCAGTTTTCCAAAATCAATTCCGTTGTCGAAGAAGCACGGATGCCGAGCTTATCTTCTTTTTTGCCGACCGAGAAACCTTCAAAACCTTTTTCGACGATGAACGCCGTGATGCCTTTGTAGCCCGCGTTTGCGTCGATGGTCGCGAAAAGAATAAAGATTTCGGCTTCGTTTCCGTTCGTGATCCAGAGTTTTTGACCGTTCAATTCCCAGTGATCGCCTTTGTCAACCGCTTTTGTTTTCAAGGCGAAAGCGTCCGAACCGCTCGCCGCTTCGCTCAGAGCATACGCGCCGACTTTTCCCTCAGCCATTTGCGGCAGATATTTTTTCTTGATCTCGTCATTGCCCCATTTCATAAACGCATTCGTGCAAAGCGTATTGTGAACGTCAACAAAAACCGAGATCGAAGCGTCAACGCGTGCGAGTTCTTCGATTGCAAGAATCGCATTAAAGATCGTCGAACCTGCGCCGCCGTATTCTTCGGGAGATTCGATCGCCATCAAACCTAATTCAAAACATTGCTTGATCAATTCGCCGTCTAATTTCGCGTCGTGTTCCATTTTTTCGACGCGCGGACGAACTTCGCCCTCGGCAAATTCACGAACCGAAGCGCGGAAAAGCTCTTCCTCTTCGGTCAAAACGGTCAACGCCTGCGGCAGATATTCTTTTTCTAAAGCTGTTGCATTCATATTTTATTTCCTTATGATTGTATAAATTTGAAGTTAAAAAGATATTTTAAGTTTAAGCCTTGGTTCTTTGCAAACTTGTCGGAACGCCTGCGCCCTCGCAGGCATTGAGCGTGAAACGCGAAAGAACGCTAAGCAGACGAAGTTTTGAAAATTTGACGATAGTTACGACGCATTCGCGCCGTTTGCCTGCGAGGGCGCAGGCGTTCCGACGTTTGCCGATTTGCGCCCGACAAGTTAGCATCTTACTTTAGCGTTTTAATTTTTGATGGCAAGCCAAGTGAACCCCGAACCGGAAACCGAGAATCCGAATCTCAAATCTTCCGAAAACAGACAAAAACATATCAATCGTTTGAAGATCGCAGGCGTTTTGCTGACGCTTTTCGGCGTTGCGCTGTTTGGATATTTTATTTACTCAGTCGGTTTCAGCGAGATCATCGACGGCGTTTCGCGCATCGGTTTCGACGGTTTTGCGATTATCATTTTATTGTATTTCGGACGGATTCTCGTTCGCGCGACGGCTTGGAATCTGTCGGTTTACGAACCTTACAAGCTGACTTGGCGCGACACGATTCCGGCGGTGATTATCGGCGAAGCGATGAGTTCGCTGATTCCGCTCGGAATTTTGATCAGCGGAACGTCAAAGGCGGTTGCGGTCAGAAAAAAAGTTCCGCTCGTTGTCGGATTTTCTTCGATCGCGACGGAAAATCTTTTTTACAGTCTTGTCACGTCGATCTTTATCGTTTTGGGAGCGTTTTCTTTTTTGCGGACTTTTGAACTCGACGAAGGCTGGCGCATCACGATCGACGTTTTGATCTTTTTGATCTTTTTGCTCATCATTCTCGGCGTTTTGATGGTTTTGCGGCAATGGCATTTTGCAAGCGCGATCTGCGACAAGCTTTACGACAAAGGTTATTTAAGAAACATTCTCGAAGACGGAAGGCTGCACGTTCGGCTTTTTGAGAATTTGATCTACGGATTTTACCGCCGTTATCCGAAACGCTTTTTGCCGATCATTATTTGTCAAACCTTGTTTCACCTGATCGGGATCGTCGAAATTTGGTTTACGTTGACGAAAATCAGCGACGTTTTGCCGAATCTTTATACTTCGTTTTTGCTCGAATCGGTCAGCCGTTTGATTACGATTGTCTTCAAGCTCGTGCCGTTCGTCATCGGAGTTGACGAAGCCGGTTCGCAATTCGTTACCGAAACTCTCGCGATCGGCGCGGCGGTCGGCGTGACCTTGGCTATCATCAGAAAAGGCAGAGTTTTATTTTGGACGGCGATCGGCTTGATATTCATCATCAAACGCGGACTTTCTTTCAGCGAAATTACCGATCTGAACAATAAACAAACAGAACAGAAATAGAAATTTGAACGCAGATTCAGCAGATTCGGCGAATTGAAAAGAATCTGTTTTTATAAATTCACCCGTAAAATCCGTTTTTCAAACAAAGATAAACCGCGAATTGTGATGTGCAGACGCTAATTCAAGAGTTGCAGTCACAAATTCATGAGTTGCGGTCATAAATTCATGAGTTGCAGTCATGAGTTCAAGAGTTGCAGTCCTAAATTCATGAGTGACAGTCATGAATTCATGAGATACAGTCCTAAATTCATGAGCTGCAGTCATGAATTCATGAACAAAAGTAATGAAATCGTGAGCGACAGTAATGAAATCGTGAGCGACAGTAATGAAATCATGAGCGTGAGTCATGATTTCATGAGCAAAAGTCATGATTTCATGAGCGGAATGCGTGATTTTACGTTAGAATCTCCAGAATATCGGGACGAGAAATATCGAAACGACGAAGACTATGATCGTCAAAACCGTTCCGACCTTGACGAAATCCATAAATTTATAGCGTCCGGGCGTGTAAACCAAAATACAGGCGGGTTCGAGCGGCGTGATGAAGGAAAACGACGCGGCATAAGTGACGGCGACGGCGAAAGTGCGCGGGTTCAAACCTAAAAGCGCGGCGGTCTGAACGGCGACCGGAACGACAACGAGCGCGGCGGCTTGGTTCGACATCGGCTGCGTTAAGAAAACCGTCAGCGCGAAAAATCCGGCAAGCACCGCAGTCGCGCCGTATTGTTCGAAATTTGCAGTGATAAGTCCGGCGAGATATTTGTCCGCGCCCGTTTTTTCCATCGCCGTGCCGAAGCTGATCATACACGCGATCAAAACGAGCAGACGAAAATCGATCAGCGAATAAAGTTCGGAATAACGAATCGTTTTCGTCGCTAAAAGCAGTAAAACGCCGAGCAGAACGCAGACCGCAAGCGGAACTTCAAAACCCGTCACGAGTTTTGAAAGCGAAAGCGTCAGAAAAAGTCCGAAAGCCGCCAAAGCCCAACGCCGTTTTTCCGTCCGCATACTGCTTTCCGAAACGTCTTCGAGCAGAAGCAGTTCGTTTTTGCCGACATACGGCTCGATCGTTTTACGGTTTCCCTGCACGAGCAAAACGTCGCCGAAACGAAGATTTACGTGACTCAGTTTATTGATAAAAGTTTCGCCGTGACGATTGATCGCAAGAACCGTCAGATCGTAATTTCGGCGGAAATTCGTATTTTTCAAAGTTTGCCCGACGAGCGGCGATTCGCGCATGATCATCACTTCGAAAAGCTCGACATCTTCGGTTTCGAGAACATTGTCACTCAAGAAAAACTCGGGTTTGATCTCTAATCCGACAGTTTCCTTGACGCGCAAAATGTCGGTCAAAGTTCCTTCGACAATTAACAGATCGCGCGATTTTATGCGTTCCTTCGGTGTCGGCATAATCTTTTCGTTGTCGCGCATAATGCCGAGAACGGTCAGTTCCAATTCCGAATTCAAATTCGCTTCGCCGAGCGTTTTGCCGACGAGATTAGATTCGGGCAAAACGAGCAGTTCGGAAACGTATTCGCGGATCGCGTATTGTTCGGTCAGAGATTCTTCGCCGCCGCGCCTCGGAAGAAGTTTGATGCCGATGAGCAGCATATAAACGATGCCGACAAGCGCGACGATCGCGCCGACCGCCGTCAATTCGAACATCGAAAACGGCTCCATTCCGTAACGCTTGATCGCGCCGCTGACCGCCAGATTTGTCGAAGTTCCGATGAGTGTGCAGCTTCCGCCAAGAATCGCGCCGAAAGCCATCGGCATCAGCAATTTCGACGGCGGAATTTTTGCCTTGTTCGCCAAACCGATCACGATCGGCAGAAACATCGCAGTCGTCGTCGTGTTTTTCAAAACCGACGCAGAAATCGCCGCCACGCCCATTATCAAAGCGGTTAAAACGAATTCGTTATTGCCCGCGATCTGATAAAGCCTGCGCCCGATCAGATCGACCAAACCCGTTTTGATCAATCCGCCGACCAGAATAAAAAGTCCGCCGATCGTGATGATGATGTCGTTTCCGAATCCGGCAACGCCTTCCTGTATGTTCAAAACGCCGCTCATCACCAAACCGATGACGAGCAAAATGCCGACAATATCGACAGGAAGTTTCTCCGAGCCGAAAAGAATCAGCGCAACTATCAGTAAAATCAATGTTATGGCAATCGGCGACATTGTTGAAGAATAACGGAATTTTGAAGATTTGGAAAGGAGTTTTTCTGGAGTGCATTCACGTCGGTTTAATTTTCGTTTGATATTTTTTTCTCAATTTATCCGCGTTAATGTCCGTAGCATAAACGATTGCCGATTTTCGTTTTCGGTTAATCGGACGAAAATCGGCGGAGAAATAATTATGTCTAAAAACAAGTTTTCAATTCTATTTATTTTATTTACTTTTCTATTTACACTTTCGATCAGTTCGCAAGCGCAAACTTCCGAGCTTACGGCGGCGCAATTGCCGAAAGGCGCGGAAAGACTTTCGCCCGAAAACGTTCCGGCTGAATTCGATCAGGCGTTCGACAATTTATTAAAGGAAGGAAACGGAAAGCTGACCGGCGGCGAACGCGAATTTTTGGTTTGGACGGGAAACTATAAAAATGTTTCGACCGTTTCGAGATCGCGTTCGCAGATCGAAACGAATTTTCGCAATGCAGGCTGGGCGTTTGAATCGCAAGGCAAAGAAAGCGGCATCGAGTTTTTTAATCTGAGCCAAGATTCGCCGCGCCGCGTCCTTGTCGGATTTATCGTTTCCGACGAAAAAGTTTTCGTCTGCGCGTTGATGGAAATCCTTGCGGCAGATGATAAATCTTCAAAACCGCCGAGCGATCAACCGAAGGTTTCGCAAAATTCGAATAATTCGGCGGCAAAGATAGTGACGGTCGATAAAGATACGCAATGGGTGAATGTGATGGGCAATGAAATGCCGCCGATGCCCGATTTTCCCGCTTTGTCGCCGAAACCGGGCAAAGTTCGCGGTTATGTGAAAGATTGGTCAGGCAAACCGCTCGCAGGCGCAAACATCGGAATCCGTTCTTCTTATTTGGCAGGAATGTATTCGGGCGGGCAAGGCGTGACCGACAAAAACGGTTATTACGAAATCGCACCGCCGAAAGGAATGGCGCATTTTTACAACGCCGGTTATCAAATCGATTGGGGCGAAGGCGTTGCGGCGGTTTCGCTTCATCCGGCTGACGGAAAACTCGATAGTTTCGTCACATCGGACGGCGCGGTCGAAAATTTCGTGCTTCTTCCATACGGAATCACGAGCCGCGAAAATTTACAGGAAAACGCACATCTTCCCTCGACATTTTACGGCGGCGCGATCTTTTTAAGCTGGTATTCAGCCGAAGCCGACGACGGCAACGCTCCGCCTTTTGCCGTCAAAGACAACGCAAAACTCGAAATCACACTGACGCCCGAAGGAAAAATGCTCGACGGTTCAAGCGGACAACCGATCATTATCCGTAAAACCGCAGGAATCTCCGGCGCGTTCAGAATTCACAACATTCCGCTCGGACGCTATAAAATTTCCATTAAAGCAAATGGAAAACCGCTCAAAATGAAGGATACGAAAAAGAACAATCCGAGTTTTGGATTGATGCCGACCGAAGCAAACGGCGAAGCCAGCATTGTATTTGTTCCCAATAATGCCAAAGCGTCGATGATCGGTCCGCAATTCGGCGCGTGGGATTGGGTCGGAATCAATATCGAAACACCGTAATTTCTTTGATTTCCGAGTTTCTCAAGTGCGCGCAAACACGATAATGCAACGGCTTAAAACACGATAATCCTTGAAACTCATTTTGAATGAGTCAAAACTTTATAACTCAGTTACGCCGAAAGAATAATTGAATCTAAATGTCACATCGCTTCCAGATTCTTTAAACGATGAGTTTGTTCTCACAATTAAGTTCTTGGCAGGATAACTTCTACCATCTCGAAATATAAAACTTTGAAGCGGATAGTGTTGAGCATGAAACTCTTCAGCCGCTTCAAACTCTGCTTGCGGTCGTAATGCAAACGGTAGTTCATACGATCTTTTATAATTGCCTCTGACCAGAGCTTTCAAGTTACCGTTATATGCTTCGGATAAATACGCCGTCTTATTCCTTTCCATTGAAGTTGTTTTGTTTGAAAAGAACGGAAATATTTTCAGTCCATCCGAAGTTTCTCTCCAGACACGATACTTCAAAGCGAGGTAGTAATAAATTTGCTCTCTTAAAAATTCATTCAAAACTTCGGAATAAATCATTGCCTCACAGAACCATCCTTTCCATTTGCCAATTGATATATTCCTATCTTGACCTATGTTGATCCCGGTCAGGTTTAATCCAACCGGATATTGAATTTCATAGATCGCAAATCCGCCTGACATCTTCGCCTGTTGATTGTTTTCGGGAAACGACACAAATGATCTGAAGAACTTAAAGTCTCCATAAAGTGAGTAAGTATTATCATAGAATTTCGTCTGACCGGAATGTCCTTCAAGAATCGGTTCAGCCGCTCCAGAGATTATTCCGTGATAATTTGCGAAAGTTGCTCCATCGTAAGCGCAGACGATAAACAGATGCCTCATTGATAAATTGCCTGTGTAAGTCAATGGATTTTTTGTGCCGTCCCAATAAAGAGCAGGAAGTCCATTCAATTTGTTGTTTTGAATAACAGGCAAAGATGCAGAAGCCGCGATGTGCCGAGAATTCATTGAAAGGTCTGGTAGAGTCAATCCACTGCCGTCAGAAATATATTTATTGGCGGCAAACCACGCTTGTAAGTTATTGTTCGGAACATACTGAACTAATGGGTCTTTGCTTAAAAACTCATCAATAAAAATCTGAACCGAAACGGAGGTTGTGACCTCGGTATAACCGGTTACTCCATTGCCGCCAAATACAGGTAATTTATAGACGACTCCATTGGCATACGGTGCGCTGTCGGTTAAATTTAAGTTGCGATTAGTAAACGTGGTGTTAGTTGTCGTATAAATAACACTTCCGTTTCTTTTGACTTCGATCTGACCTGTTGCAAGAATTGTGAACCTCATTATATCTCCGGCAACAGGCATTGTGATTGTGCCGCTGGTGATTGAACCTCCAGCACGTTCACTAATTCCGGTTAATGTGATCGTTACATAATAATTACCTGCATCTCTCACGCCTAACCAATAAGGACTACCGACGCAGACGATTTCGACATAATCTCCAATTGCATTCAGTGCGCCGTTAGAACGAAACGTATCACCATAATAGAACGCAGACGATGTATTTTTGGTAAGAGTATCGTCGGCGTTTTTTGTCCAATACGTGTTATCTACCGAACTCCAAAAACTCGAATGTGCGCGAATTAATGCATTGCCTGTAACGTTTGGCGCAGTAAAAAGACCGCTTTGAGTTAAAGTCCCGATTCCTTGTAGCGTCCAAACAGGCGAAGTAATACCGGTCACAGTAAACTGCTGAGTTTGATTGCGTTGTAATGTTGCCGAATTCGGCGCAAGTGTAGCCATTATCGTTTAATATTCAATTGATTAAGATCGGTTAAACTATTCAAAAATTGATCGTGTTCTTTGCCGTATTCCCAAGCCAACATGACGGTTTGCGAAATCAGTTCAAGATTTTGAGCAATAATTTCGTGATATTCCGGTGCAGTTTTTACCCGACGGATAACATCGTCTTTCGTGACTCGTTTGGTTGCCGAAAGTGCAAGGACAAATTTAGACGTTTGAAGATTCAAATAATCCAAATCGTATTCTTTATCAGTAACTCCAATTATAGTGAGCGCAGCCGTCGAGACATTTTGAAAAACGTCTCTATGTTCATTGAAAAAGTCATTGAAGTCATTTCCCTGAAGAATGAAGACTCTTTTTAGATTGGCAATCGGTTCGTCTCCGGCATCGAATGATTCGACCGATTGCCATCCGTCAAAAACCACTTTGAGTGATTTTGAAACTTCAAGTTCAAATTCACTCAAAATAATGAAAGCTGTCGAAAGTTGTCCGAAATAATTTGTATGATCTCTTAGCATTTTTACTCCCATTCTAATAATTTGAATATTCGCTCATCAGCTCCAGAGTCGATTGATTTATCCGTTGCTTCGAGCGTTAGAAATTGTTTATTTACCCAATTCGACATCGAGTGAGTGACCGTTACTATGTCACCCGGTAAAACCGGAAAAGTCTGCGGCATTCCTTCAAATTCGCAAATAAACGGCGACGTTTTTAATTTTGCGAAATGAGCAAGATTTTTCAGACCTTGCCATCGTGTCGTATTTCCAAGATAAACTGTCTGTTCATTGATACGACCGGCAATTTCCTGAAGCCACGTCACGTCATAAAAAAGTGGTGGATCGAATTTTTCAAGATATTGTGAGTCGAGATCGCGTCCATCGGCGATAAATCTATTCGGCAAATTTAACAATTCTTGCTGTGAAAAACGCGGACGATATTTGAACGTCTGCACTTTTATATTTCCTTCTGAAAAATCAAAGCTCGATGTTAATCCGTCGAACGAAAAGAATTTATATTTGCCGTTCACATTTTGAAAAGTTCCATTGCAACTCAAAAGACACTGCCTTAAGAAATCATCAAAAGTTGATCTCGATGTAAAAGCAAAATGTGTCCTAAATTTCGGCACAGCTTCGGCTTTTGGATAAAGGCGATCTTGCGGCACAACTTCACGCGGTTGTGATG
>DAITPE010000067.1:0-14503 GCA_036833775.1 Pyrinomonadaceae bacterium
GATACGAACGGCGGGCATTAGCCCGCCTCTAAACCCAAATAAATTTATTTTTAATCTAAGCCGCAATTTTCAATCGCGGCTCGTTTGTTTCTTCGATTTCTGTTTCCGCTTTTTTCGCTTCGACCGCCATCGGTTTTGCGTTTTCGACGAGCGGTTTGCTGAGTTTTCCGACGATCCAGCGGCGGTAAACTTCGGCTTCTTCCAATTTTCCCGTCCAACGTGCGCGGTCAAGCATTGTCAAGCCCATTTCGAGCGCGTGATGCTGTCCGGCGCGGTCTTGGTTTTTATCAAAATATCGGTAAGCCGTTTCGAGAGTTTCGACACCGCGTTTTGCCGTTTCGACGTTTTTGAAGCCGAGCTTGCCGCGAAAATGTTTGGAATAAACATTCATCGGATAACCCGTCGAAGTGTATAAATCGAAATAATTATCGATCAAACCTTCTTTCTGCAAGACCGAACCGACGTAGCTCGGCTTTGCGCCTGAAACCGCCGCAATCGCTTCGATTTCGGTCGTGCCGTTTTTGAAAAGCGACAAAATCATATCTTTTTTGCTCTGAATTTCGCTTTGTTCGTTCATTTCAAATAATGTTTCGGTCATAATTTTCTCCTTCTTCTTTCTTGTTTGATTAGATGTTGCATCTGTGAAACAAGTTGTCTAAATCATAGCAAATTTGTTTCACGAAAACAATCGAAAACCGCGATTTTATTCAATAATTATGGAGGTTTGACGAAAAAAGATTGTAAAGCGGCTAAGCGTTTCATATACTTAAAATATAGGACAAAAGGTAAAGTAAAATGACAAAAAATACGCCGATTTTCGACACGAAAAAGGCAAAAGAAAACATCGAAAAAGGGAAGTGCGCAAAATGGATTAAGCGAAAAGGAGGAAAATCGAAAGGTTTTCATTACGAAGACAAGAACGGCAAAAAAATCACGGATGAAAAGACTTTGGAACGTATAAAATCGCTCGTGATTCCGCCGGCGTGGAAATATGTACGGATTTCGCCAGCCGCGTCGAGCAGTTTGCAAGCGGTCGGGATGGACACGACGGGAAGAATTCAATATTTATATCACGCGAAGTTTTCCGAAAAGCAGCAACAGAAAAAATTTGCAAAGATCGAAAAATTCGGCGAGTTTTTGCCGAAACTGCGCGAAATTACGAACGAACATTTAATGCTCGAAGGTTTTCCGCGTGAAAAGGTCTTAGCGGCGATGACACGACTGATAAATTCGCTTTACATTCGCGTCGGAACTGAAAAATCGGTCAAAAATTATAAAACTTACGGCATCACGACTTTGCAGAATCGCCATCTCGAAATCGGAAAACGCGGCGAGTTGATTTTCAGTTTTGTCGGCAAACATCACATCAAACATCGTAAAGTTTTGGTCGATGAAGAACTTGCAAATTTGATGAAGGATTTGAAATCGATCGGAAAAGCGCGAAAACTTTTTCATTACTTGGACGAAAACGGCAAACCGCATTCGATTAAACCAAGCGATATTAACAATTATTTGAAACAAGCGACTTCGCCCGAATATTCAGCCAAAGATTTCCGAACTTGGGGCGGAACTTTGCTTGCCGCGCTCGAATTGGCAGAGATCGGCTGCTGCAATGACGAAAAACTATTGAAGAAAAATATTCTCAATGCGGTCAAAAAAGTTGCCGAACAATTGGGAAACACTCCGACCGTTTGCCGTGGTTCTTATATTCATCCGAAAGTCATCAAATCTTACGAGTCCGGCGTAACTCTTGACGAATTCATTCCGCGAAAAAAGCGAAAAATTAAACGAATTCAAACCGAAAACGAAGCGGAAGAAACGGCTTTGATGAAACTTTTCAAAAAGGAATTACAAAAATAAAAAAGCGGCTTTCGAGCCGCTTTTTTATTGAGTTCATTAACGAAATTTTATTTTTTCATCAAAACGATCGGAGCTTGTTCGGCTGATTGAACTTGTCCGAAAAAGTTGCGAACGCTGTCGTATTTATCAGCCGGAACGCTCGAACGCGTAAGTTTTAACGAACGTGTAAACAAAATATAATCGTTTTTCTGTTCATAAGTTACGGAATAAATTCCGAAAGGCGTTTCGAGCTTTGTCGGTTCGGGCATTTCGTCAACGATAAATCCTTCGGGAATTTTGATCTTGATGCTTTCCGAATAAGCGTGAGAATTGATCATATACGGATGCATCCGCTTGCCTTCGCTGAAAGAAAGATTGTCGAGACGACCGATCACCGCAGGTTTGAAAACCATCAAACGATTTTGCATGATCTGCGCGTAAGAATCCGCCGAAAATTCGACTTCAAGACTGAAATTGCCGTCTTTGTGATTGTCGATCGGCGAGATTTTCGTCGCCTTCGCGCCTTTTGCTCCGCGTGAAACCCATCTTTCGATCATTTGGTTGTAATCGCCTGCCGAAAGATTTTTCAGACGTGCTCTTTCACGGGTTGCTGATTGTCCGACCGTTTTTTCGACAATTTTGCCGCTGATCGCGCCGAAAGGAGTCAATGAAACTTCGATGTTTCGATCGAGACGATTCATATCAGCCGGAAGAATCGGCATTTGAATCAATTCGTGCGTGTCTTTGTGGTCGATCAATGCAAGACTTCCTTGTTCGTCTTCGGGAAGATCGCCGAGCGGCGTATAAGGATCGGTCGCGTCAAAGATCAAAAGTCTGCCGAGTGTCGGATGTTTTACAACAGTCGGCGCGTCGGTTTCGTCGCTGACTTTAACTGCAATGATGCAGTGATTGAACTGATGCGGCGAAGCCCATTCGGCGCGGACATAGGTCGGATCGTCTGCCGTGATGCTGACCATATATGACGGAATTTTCAAAATGCTGAGCATTGCGCGCATCAAATTCGCTTTGTCTTTACAATCGCCGTAAGATTTGGCAAAAACTTCGGTCGCCATATGCGGACGATAGCCGCCGCCTCTGCCTGCGCCGACTTGGATCGAAATATACTGAATTTGCTGAACGTATTTGGAAATCGCCTGAATTTTTTCAAATTCCGTTTTTGCATTGGCGGTCAATTCCTGAACCTTTGCCGCCATTGCGTCATCAATGTTCATTTGCGGGTCTTCTACATCGCTCATAAATTTGGCAACATCGTTCCAGTTTGCAAAAGTTCGGATTCCGGTTGCGGTCGGCGATGACGGGTAAAATCCGACGGCAAGGCGCGGTGCAAGACTCGAGCGCGAAGGACTTCCGGCTTCGTAAATGATCGGTTTAAGATCGCGTAATTCCCAATTGTATGAGTTTCCCGCGACGGTCGGCGCGACGTTTGTATAATTGAGCGTTTTGCTTTCGGCTTTCCAGCCGTCGGGCAAAGTAACGCCGAATTTTGAATAGATGACGGGCAGATCGTCTTGAAAACGAAAACTGAATTGACTGAAAATATTTCTTTCTTCGGAAACCGTTTCAAAACCGAAAACGTCGCCTTCGTTTGTTTCGTCCGATGCGTCGATCAGCTTCATTCGGGCTTCGTTGTAAAGATCGTTTCCGACCAATGCAAGGTCAATGGTTTCTTTTTTGCCGTAATATTTCGTTTCTCCCATCCGGCGAATCAGCCACGCTTTGATGTCGCGCACTTTTTCACTGCTGGTTTCATATACGGCACGCGCCACCGCTTCTTCGCGTCCTTCTCTGATCAAAACGCGAACGGCATAACGCGTGGTTCGGACAACCGTTCCGTCAGACGAAACCGTTAAACTTTCTTCGTTTCGCAAAACGACGGCAGGAACATTTTTGACATCATAAGATGGAGTTTGCATTTTGGCGGCTTCCGAAAGCCACGACGGCGGCGGATCATCGGCGAGCGCAGATGAAACCGTAAATATCAAACAAACTGACAAAAACAGAACGGATTTATAAATTTTATTTCTCATTTTTTACCTCTTGAAAACTGATGGGAAAAAGTTCATAGATTCTTTTGGCACAGAATCTATGAACTTTTAATTGTCCAAAGCTACTTGGTCGGAGCCGCGCTTTGGCGTAATGTTAGCTGATGCATATCGGCTTGGTTAAAGGCTTCGAAAAGACCTTTGAGAGCTTGGTAACTTCCGGCGGGGAAACGGATCAGACCGCCGTTTCCGAATGAAAACTTACGTTTGTAGAAAAGAGTTTTCCCGTCTTTTGTAACCTGCATCGTCGTTTCGTGCGAGCTGATTCCCTGACTGTCTTTGAGCGGATTCGGCGCATCTGCACTTTCAAGTTCAAAGCCTTCGGGAAGTTCGATCGAAATATCGTCTTCTTCCGACCACGGATAGTTGAAATAAACGTCGTATTTTCTGGTAGTTGCGGTAAAACGCGGTTTGGAATTTCTCTCAAAAACATTCGGTTGAAAGAAAAGGCGTTTTCCCGTGCGCGAAGCATAATTCGGCACTCTGACCTTAAACCTGTAAATAAAAGGTTTTGCCGGATCGGAAACATTTTCGATCGAAACATTTTCGATTTCGGCTGTTCCGAGAATATTCGATTTCACCGTATCTTTCAGAGTTTTTTCACGTTCGGTGTCCGAATCGCGGTAGTTTAAGAGCTTCATCAATGAACTGCGGTGTCCGGTAAATTCCATTTGTACTTCGCCTTCGAGCGTTCCGTCAGGTAACAGTTTGAATTTGCCGGATTTCTTTTCGATTGATCGGACAGAGGCGGAAAGTGGAATTTTTTTGAAGATCAATTCTTTTGAATCACTGATCATCACGCCTTCGTCTTCTTCACCCCAACCCAGCATTCCGTATTCGGCAAAACGTGAAGCCGGACTAAAGAAACGCCAATCTTGACCGACTTTAACTGCAATGCTCGAAGCATTTACCATTAAATTGAAATTCGGTGTGCGCGGATTGAAAAATACTTCATTTCGATTTCCGCCAACCGCTACTCGCGCATCAAAACCTGCGGCGCGTGCCATTGTCCCGAAAAGCGTATCAATATCGTCTGCGCTTCCCATCCGAAGTTTAAGAACATCGCCGCCGGTCTTAGCCTCGCGAACTTTTTTCCATTCGTCGTCACTTGCATTTACCGTATAGTTGAGATTTTTGATCTGAGTTTTACAGTAATCGAATATTTTATGAAGTTTTTCGTCATCGGTCGTTGCACCTGCAATAACTTCGGCGGTAACTTTTTTCACATCATCGTTGGGTTTTAAGTTAGACTTGGCATTTTCAAAAATGACTTGGCTGTATGATTTCCAGTATTCCTGCGGTTTATCTATTTGTGCATTGGAATAATAAATATACATCCACGAACGTGCTTCATCCTCAGGGATCATATCCGGCTCTTCACGAAACGCCGAAACATTATTCATCGACACCTTGTAAAAACCGTCTTTGTCTTTTTCCGGTTTTGTGTCTCCGAGATTGTATGAAACCGAATACATTGCTTTATCACCCGAATAAGGTTTGACATAGTAAGCAATGTTTCTGATCGGAATATCGCGTTGAAATATCAATCGCATATTTGCCGAACCATCTTCGATCACTTCTTTGTAACGGTATTCGACGATCGATCCGGCTTCGAGATTCGGCAAAGCAAAAGATTTGGCTTTTACTTTTAAGCCGTTGGCTTTGACGATCTCGCGTTCGAGAACATCTTCTTTTTTCAGAAAAGTCGTCGAACCGTCGGGTTTTGTGACACGGGCTTCGACATCTTTAATTTTTGTGCCTTTCAGGAAAACAATGTCTTTTTTGCTGAAATCGTCACGTCCTTTATCGGTATAAATTTTGACGCGCACGTAATGATTTAAAGCCAATTCGGTTGAGCCGCTGTCATCGACACGGACTTCCCAGAAAATTGCTTCGGCATCGGCGTTTGGTTCGACGACGGAAGAGTTGCTTTGCAGATCGACAGGCGCAACGGGTCGCCAGTTTTTGTCTTGGGCAGATACAAAAACGGCGGAAAATAAACAAAAAACGATTAAAAAAACAAAACGGTTAATATTCGTGAAACTCATAAATTACTAGATTCACCGCAGACGACTGCTGCGGGCAAAAGTTACGGGGATGTTGTAAAGAGGCTTTCACAACACAAAAATATAGGTTTTGGACGAAAATATTTTATACAAAATTCATTCAAACTGTAAAGACTATTCTTAAATGTTGACTAATCTTTACCGATAAAAATTTTACCAATCTCCGAAATGATAAAAATATCTCCAAAAAATCAAGGGGTATTTTGCTTCAAAGTGATCGTATGTGTATCGGCTTTATGAAACGCATCGAACAAACCCTTTAAAGGCTGATATGTCGTAACGGGAAAATAAATATTATTCCCGCCGCCGAAATGAAAACTGCGCTGATATTTCAGGATATTTTTCACTTTATCGATACCCATTCCAATACTTAAAGAACCGATCTTACTCGGATCGCTGACTTCGCCGGGCGCGTCGGCATTATCGAGCGCATATCCGGCAGGCAATTCTATTTCGACATAATCTTTTTCAGACCACGGATACGGAAAATAAATATCATTCGTGCGCGTCGAAGAAGTGAAAACGGCGTTGCTTCCGTATTCAAAAAATCCGGGCTGGAGAAAAAGACGTTTTCCGGTTTTCTGTGCATAATTCGGAACTTTGACTTTGCAGATGTAAGTCAAAGGCTTTGTATTGTCTTCAAAATTTTCAACGACGATCTCGGAAATTTCCGCCGTGCCGATATTTTTCTTGATCTCGTCTTTAATGTCTTCTTCGCGCTTAATTTGTGAACGCAAGTAGTTTTCACGGCGGCGATTGATCGCCGGATGTCCTTCATACTGAAGTTTTACAGTTCCTTCGAGCGTTCCGTCTTCGGTCAGCTTGAACTTACCGGACCTGTTTGAAACAGTGCTTGAAATATCCGAAAGCGGCGTTTTTTTCCAAACGTATCCGCCGCCGCTGACCAGCATCGCAGATAGTCCTTCTTCATACCAAACGAGTTTTCCGAACGGCAGAAACGGTGAGCCGGGATTGAAATATTTCCAGTCGTTGCCGAGCTTGACGGCGATTCCTGCCGGTCTGATGAATGTCCAACTATTGTATTTTTCGGGCGAAAAGAAATTATCGGTGCGGTCGCCGGTCATAAAAAGATTTACTTGAAAACCGGAAGCGTTTGCCAAAGCGGCAAAGAGCAGATCGATATAAGTTGCATTTCCGTTACGCGTTCTGAGAACTTGGGCAATTTCTTTATACTGAACGCTTTCACGCTGTTCGTCGGTAAAAGCAGGATCGAAATCTATATTGCGGATATTTTTTTGGACAAATTCATATATCTTTTTGAGCTTATCTTCTTCCGAAGTTGCGTTTGCCGTTATTTCAAAAGCTTTTCTAGTGATTTCCTTATCTTGTTCCAACACATTTGCAAAGAGCGAACCGTAATAATTGCTGTAACTGTTCCATTGAAAGATCGTGCCGATCGACAGGTATGAAAGCAAAACCCAACGCCGAACTTCATCTTCCGGCGGCATATAAGGTTCTTCTTTCAAAGCCGGAACATTGCTCGCCGTCAGCATACTGAAACCGTTTTCATCCGGCGATTTTACAAAATTCGTATTCGGCATATTGTAAAACTTCGGAGTCAAAGTCATATTTTCATACGGACGAACGTAATATGTGACTTTTTGCATCGGAATATCACGCTGAAAGATCAATCTCGTTCCGCCTGCCGAATCGCCTTTAACTATCTCTTTATATTGATATTCGACGATCACGCCGGGTTCGATTCCAGGAATCGCAAATGATTTTGCTTTGATCTTGATTTTTCGTGCCGTCACGATCTCGCGTTCAAAAATATCGGCTTGCGGCAGCGGAACGATCGTGCCGTCGGCTTTGATGACGCGCGCGGCAACTTCTTCGACCTTTTTGCCTTTCATAAAAGGAATGTCGAATTTGCTGAACTTTTCGCGTCCGCGTTCGGTAAAAATCTTAACGCGAATGTAATGTTTATAAGTCATTTTGCCGGCTTTTTTATCGTCGAGCCGAACTTCCCAAAAAATCGCTTCGGCATCCGCGTCCGATTCGACGAGCGGCGTTTTCATTTGCAATTCGGCAGGCGTGACGGGTTTCCAATAGATCGGATCATCGGCAAAAACGGCAAGCGAAAATAGAAAAAAGACAAATATAAGAGAAAGCAAACAGAAATGCTTTCGAAACAGCAAGGAATTCATCGATACCTCAGAACTAAACAAAAAATATCACCGCATAAAAAGGGATGCGGACTAAATGCTCAAAATAATTGTATTCACGGGGCAAACAAATAAATTGTTTTTATTTTCGAGGCTATTTTACAAAAAGCGACGCTATAAAGTAAAGGGTTTTTTTGCATAAGGCAGAAAAAATATTTTGTGTTATAATTTCGGCGAAATCATTTGTTTTTATAAAAATTATAAAATTTCAGGAGAATTAAAATGGCTGTAGATTACAGTAAGATTCAAGAACTTTTAGGCGCAGACGCAGAAAGTCTGCTCGGTTATTCCACGCCGAAGATTCCGAAAGACAGTTTGCACACACCGAGTGCGGATTTCGTTGATAAAGTTTGGCTCGATTCGGACAGAAATCCGAATGTTTTGCGTTCACTTCAAACTCTTTTCGATAACGGCAGATTGGCGAAAACGGGTTATCTTTCGATTTTGCCCGTCGATCAAGGCATCGAACACAGTGCAGGCGCGTCGTTTGCGCCGAATCCGGCATATTTCGATCCCGAAAATATCGTCAAGCTCGCGATCGAAGGCGGCTGCAACGCGGTTGCTTCGACATTCGGCGTTCTCGGAATGGTCGCGCGCAAATACGCGCATAAAATTCCGTTCGTCGTAAAGATCAATCACAACGAACTTTTGACTTATCCGAACAAATTCGACCAAGTGATGTTCGGTTCGATCGAACAAGCGAAAAATATGGGCGCGGTCGCCGTCGGCGCGACAATTTATTTCGGTTCGGACGAATCGACGCGTCAAATTACCGAAGTTTCCGAAGCTTTTGCATACGCGCACGAACTCGGAATGGCAACGATTCTTTGGTGCTATTTGCGCAATAATAAATTCAAAGGCGCAAACGGCGATATGCACACGGCGGCAGATTTGACCGGACAGGCAAATCATCTCGGCGTAACGATCCAAGCCGACATCATCAAACAGAAATTGCCCGAAAGAAACGGCGGCTATAATATGCTGAACGTCGAAAGCAGTTACGGCAAAACGAATCCGAAAATTTACAGCGAACTTTCGAGTGATCATCCGATCGATCTCGTTCGTTATCAAGTTGCGAATTGTTACATGGGACGTGCCGGATTGATTAATTCGGGCGGTGAATCAAAAGGCGAAAGCGATACGGCAGACGCAATTCGCACCGCCGTTATCAACAAACGCGGCGGCGGAATGGGCTTGATTTCAGGTCGCAAAGCTTTCCAACGCCCGATGAATGAAGGCGCACAACTTCTTAATGCAATTCAAGATGTTTATTTGACGCAGGAAGTTACGATCGCTTAATAAATTTCAAATTTCAAATTACGAATTACGAATGAGTTTTAATTATTCGTAATTCGTTTTTTCTTTTATAAAATAAAAATAGAAATTCGATATATAACTAAATGATTGCAAGCATTTTCACGAAAAGTTAAAATTTTAAGGTATGGCTGAAAGTTTGGCATTTTCAAAAACACAGGACAGAAAAGTTATTTACGACGAAATCGCGCCGCAGATCGATGCATTAATCGCGGGCGAAACTGATTTAATCGCAAATCTGGCGAATATCGCGGCGGTTTTAAAGCAGGCGTTCGGATTTTTCTGGTGCGGATTTTACTTGAAAAAGGAAAATCAACTAGTTTTGGGACCGTTTCAAGGTCCGCTTGCCTGCACGCGCATCGATTTCGACAAAGGCGTTTGCGGACATTCGTTTACGACGAAAAAAATCGTGATCGTGCCGAATGTCGAAGAATTTCCCGGTCACATTGCGTGCGCGTCCGAATCGAAATCCGAAATCGTTTTGCCGATCTTCGATAAATCGGGCGAAGTTTTCGGCGTTTTGGACGTTGACAGCGATAAATTGAACGATTTTTCTGAAGTTGACGCAGAAGGTTTACAAAAAATTATCAAAATAATTGAAAATACGATTTAAATTTCCCAAAAAATAATGACTGAAAAATTAGCGACGAGCGCAGCAACCGAAAGATTTAGAAACCGTTTTCCCGAAATTTCCGACGATTTTTACCGTAAAGCGCAAGATTTGACGCTTTCATCAATCGGAATCGGAACATATTTAGGAAATCACGATACGCAAACCGACGAAGATTACGCGAACGCGGTCGTGCGTTACGTCGAACTCGGCGGAAACGTGATCGATACGGCGGCGAATTATCGTTTTCAGCGCAGCGAACGAAATATTGGCAAAGCGTTGGAAAAATTGGCGGAAAAAGGTTTCGGGCGCGACGAAATTTTGATCTGTACGAAAGGCGGATATTTGCCGTTCGACGGTGAACCGCCGCGCAATGTTCAAGCTTATTTCGAAGAAAATTTCATCAAAAAAGGCATTGCGAATTTTGAAGACATTATCGGCGGAAGTCACATTATGACGCCGAAATATCTGCAAAGTCAGCTCGATCAATCGCTCGAAAATATGCATATCGACGCGATTGACGTTTTCTACATTCACAATCCAGAATCGCAATTGTCGGAAGTTGATAAATATTCTTTCGAGGCGAAATTGGCAAAGGCTTTCGAGATGCTCGAACAAAATCGTGCGGCGGGGAAATTGCAGTTTTACGGCGTTGCAACTTGGAACGGTTTTCGTCTTTCGCCGCAGGATTCAGGCTTTCATTCGCTTGAAAGAATGGTCAATATCGCCAAGAAAATCGGTGGCGACGAACACGGATTTCGGTTTATTCAACTGCCGTTTAATATGGTGATGCCCGAAGGTTTGGTGTTTCTAAATCAGCAATGCGCGGGAAAATTGCTTTCGACATTTGCGGCGGCGAAAGAATTGGGCGTTTCGGTGATGGCGAGCGCGTCGATTTTGCAAGGACGTTTGACGAAAGGTTTGCCCGAAAATATTCGTGAAAAAATGGGAAATCTGCCGACCGACGCGCTGACGGCGATTCAGTTTACGCGTTCGGCGGAAAATTTGACGACTGCGCTGATCGGAATGAGCAAAACTTATCACGCCGAAGAAAATATGGCGATCGCTAACGTAAAACCTGCCGGAGCGGAAGATTACGAAAAATTATTTGCCGGAGCTAAATAAACTTTCCCTCATATAATTTCAACTTTGGCGTTTTTAAGGTTAAACTTTCTCTTTTACTTATGAATGCTATCGAGTATCCGTTTTGGGTTTGGATTTTTTTCTTCGCCGTTGTTTTGGTCGCGCTTTTTGTTGACATCGGCATCGTTAATCGGAAAGCGCACACGCCGAGCAAAAAAGAAACGATCGTTTGGAGCATAATTTGGATTTCGCTCGCGCTTCTTTTTAACGGTTTTATCTACTGGCAAGTCGGCACGCACAACGCAAATTGGGCGATCGGCGCGAGCAAAGCGAAGGAATTTCTAACAGGTTATCTGATCGAACTTTCACTTTCGATCGATAATCTTTTCGTTTTTCTGCTCATCTTCAATTTCTTCAAAGTTCCCAAAAAATACCAGCACCGCGTTCTTTTCTGGGGAATTTTTATGGCGTTGGTTTTGCGAATGGTGATGATCTTTGCCGGCGCGGAACTCGTGGAAAAATTCCATTGGATTTTATATTTCTTCGGCGCATTTTTGGTTTACACGGGACTTAAAATGTTCGGCGATGACGACGAAGCATTCGATCCTGAAGAAAGCGCGATCGTTAAACTGACAACGCGTTTTGTCAGAATCACGAAAACCTACGACGGCGAAAAATTCTTTGTAAATATTGACGGGAAACGCACGGGAACGATGCTTTTGCTCGTCTTGATCGTCATCAACGTTGCCGATCTCGTCTTCGCCGTCGATTCGATTCCGGCGATCTTCGGCATCACGACCGACCGTTTTATCGTTTACACTTCAAACATCTTTGCGATCCTCGGACTTCGCACGTTTTTCTTTCTGCTTGCCGCGCTTGCCGACCGTTTTCACCTTCTCAAATACGGTCTGGCGTTTGTCTTGAGTTTCATCGGATTAAAAATGCTCTTGCCGATTTTGGCGGAAGGATTGATAATGATTATGGGCGAAGGAAGCACTTCGCCGATCGCCGTTTACACGCAGAAGTATCTTCATCACGATTTTGAACAAGCCGTTATCAATATTTCGCTTGCCGTCGTGGTTGGTGCGATCGCGTTGTCGGTGATTTTTTCGATGATCATTCCCCCGAAAAAAGACACAATCGAGCAGTTGGAAAAAGACTTGACATAAAAGTCTTCGATGATCCTTCGATGGACAATAACAACAAATACCGAAAATTTTATATTGATTGGTGGAACATCAAACGCAGCACGATCTACGGTGCCGTGTTTACGGTTGTCGTGTTGGCGGCATTGTTCGGCGGTATTTGGTATTCATTCAAAAATAATTGGTTTTTGGCTTCGACCGAAGCGACAAATGTTCCGCAGGACGCGGGCAAACTGATTTCCTTTGAAGGCGACGTTCGCATCATTCGCGCTTCGACGCGTGAAACGATCTTGGTCACGAAAACGACTTTCGTGCTTGCGGGCGACACGATTCAAACTCAAGGTGATGGACGCGCAACCGTTCAGATGATCGACGGTTCGACGCTTGCGATTCGTCCGAATTCGACCGTTGTTATCCGCGACAGTTCATCGCTTTTCGGCGGAAAAAACGTGCGCGTCGCGCTCGACGACGGGCAAATCAACGTCAAGACCGAGGATCAGCCTGCCGATACGAAAAACGTCGTCGAAGTGATGGAATCCGAAAACCGTCTTTTAGCGCAGACGGACGCGAGTTTTAATACGAACCCGACGACGAATGGCGGCGAAATCCGTATCAGTCGCGGCGGTGTCGAAACGAATGTCGGCGGACAAACGACGGTTATTAAAGAGAACGAATACGCTTCCGTCAACAACGGCAAGCTCGGCACGAAGGAAAGAATCATTGCCGCACCGAAACCAGTTTCGCCCGATAATTCGGCGCAATTACTCGATTCGACCGGACGCGGTGCGGCGGCGGCGTTTCGCTGGCAGAATGCGGAAGCGGTCGCGGGGGCGAATTTTGCTTTGCAAATTTCGAAATCGCCGTATTTCGCGGCTGATGCGATTTTGCTCGAAAAACAATCGCTGGCAAACGGCAATTTTACTTTGAACGACGTTCCGCCCGGCACGTACTATTGGCGTGTGCGCGTCACATCGGGTTCGGGACAGACGAGCGATTGGTGCGAACCTTGGAAATTCAACGTCGTCAAACGCGAGAACAGCCGCACGATTCCGGCGAGCGAATGGAAGGTCGAATCGGTCGGCGGCACGATCTACCGTATCGCGGGAAAAACACAGCCCGGCGCGACGGTTCGTATTCAGGGACGCGAAACTTTTGCGCAAGCCGACGGCAGTTTTATGCTTCAAGTTTCTTCGTCATTGGCGGAAACCCTCGTCGAAGTCAGCGACGATCGGGGAAATAAAACGACATACGCGTTATCATTAAAGACGGCAACCGCAGTTCAGCGGTTTTAAAAAGTCAGACAAACTTTAGTTTGTCTTTCAGCTTAAGCCGCAAGTATCTTGAAAAATGAGGATTCGTCTTGAAAAACGGGACGCTCATTTGGTTTCGGAAATGAACAAACTGAAGTTTGTTCGACGTTTTGAGGAGTTTTTTTTATCGGCGGACATCATCACCATCATCATACGCACGAACGTCGTTCGGCAAAGAGTTTGCGGAATCTAAGAATCGCGCTCGCGCTGACGGCTTTGTATATGATCGCCGAATTTGTCGGCGGATGGCTCGCAAATTCGCTCGCGCTGATCGCGGATGCGGGACATATGCTGACGGATGTTGCCGCGCTTTCATTGACGCTGGCGGCGATCTGGTTTGCATCGCGTCCGGCAACGGCGCAGAAAACTTTCGGTTATTACCGCCTCGAAATTCTCGCCGCGTTCGTCAACGGCATCGCGCTCGTGCTGCTTTCGCTGTTCGTGATTTACGAAGCTTACGAACGTTTTTACGCGCCGCCCGCCGTCAAAGGCGCGGAGCTGACCGTGATCGCTTTCGGCGGACTCGCGGTAAATCTGATCGCGGCTTATTTGCTGCATTCCGACCACGAACACGATCTGAATATGCGCGGCGCGTGGCTGCACGTAATGGGCGACGCGCTCGGTTCGGTCGCGGCGATCATCGCAGGCGTTTTGATCTATGCTTTCGGCTGGCTGTGGGCTGATGCCGTGAGCAGTGTTTTGATAAGTTTAATTATCATTGTCGGTTCGTGGAATTTAATCAAAGAATCGGTCAACGTTCTGCTCGAAGGAACGCCCGCACATATCAATTTAAAAGCCGTCGAAGAAACCTTACGTGCGACCGAATACGTTTCGGACGTTCACGATCTGCACGTTTGGACGATCACTTCGGGAATGGAAGCCTTGAG
>DAITPE010000068.1:0-14405 GCA_036833775.1 Pyrinomonadaceae bacterium
GCGGAAATCGCCGAGCGCGACGCGATATTGCGCAGCGTTTGTCAGAGCAAAAGCGCGTTCGAAATATGCGGCGGCAAGCGTCTTTTTCGCAGTCGCATCATCGGGTTTCGCTTTCAAATCTTTTTCCGCCTTTTCGATCTTCGCGGTCATTTCGGTCACGTCGATCGCTTTTTGATTCGGCGAACCCATCGGCGGCGCGTCGCCCGCAGGTTTGGTTGCCGTCGATTTTTCGGTCGAATGGCTCGAAACCAATCCCGAATTATCGCTTGCGGGTTTCGTCGCAGTCGTCGTCGAAGCCGAAGTGTTTGCCGCGTTTGTCGCGGTCGTGTTTGCAGTTTGCTGATTTGCGTTGCTGCATCCGAATAAAAACAGTGCCGATAAACTCAAAATAGTTATCTTTTTCATAAAATTAATTTAGACGAAAAGCATTTTGCTCTCAAACTAAGATAAATCATATTTCTTAAAAGCAAAACTCAAATAAATTCATAATTATTCAGACAAATTCGAGAGCATCTTTAAACTGCTGAAATAATTGAAAATTGAAAGTTGATAATTGATAAAAATAATAACTAACTTTCAATTATTCATTGTCAATTATCAATTATTTCAGCGGTTATTTTTTAACAAATTACGTCTTACCAATTATTCAAATTTTACTTTTCGATATACGGACGCGCCTGAACGATGTAAATTTTTCCGTTCATAATGCCCCATTCGATGTCCTGTTCTTTCTTTCCGCCGAAAGTCGTGCGGATATTCAAAGCGATCTTTGCCAGATCGCGCGAGTATTTGTCGTTCAAAACGCGTTTTTGATTGTCAACGCATTTGTCCGGCGTTTCAACCAAACCGCCGCTTTCGTCGAATTTCAAAGCGTTTTTCTGGTCGGAAAGCGTCATCACGATGACCGAATTCGATTTCGGATTAAAAAGAATCTGTTCGGGAATTCCGTTGTTATTGACGACGTTTGAATTATGCCCGCAAACCGCGCTGATATAGACCGAATTTTTGTTGCGCGGATCGAACGGGTCTTTCGAGATCATCACACCGCCGCGATCCATATCGACGCTGAGTTGAACGAGCGCGGACATATAAACGCTTTGCTGATCGACATAATTTCGCACACGCGCTTCGTAAGCTTCGAATTTCCAGAGCGAAGCCCAAACTTTTTTGACGGCTTCGATCAATTGTTCTTCGTCTTTTACGTTCGGAACGCTCGAATAAAGTCCTGCGCCCGAAAAATTCGGCAAATCTTCGGCGTTTGAAGAACTTCGCACGAAAACCGATTTCCCGCTGAGCTGAGTTTTCCATTTGGCGATGAGTTCGGCTTTGAGCGCGTCGTCGAATTTCCCTTTCTGGATCATCGTGCGAAATTCGTCAAGCTTTTGACGGCGATAACGCGGATTGTGAACGAAATCGTTTTCGTCCATATAATCTTCGATAATTTTATTGAAACCGTTGTCGTTCATAAATTTGTCATACCAATAGAACGGAACGGTAAAGCCGTCGGGAACGGTAAAGCCGATCATTTTCGAGTTAAGCATTTCGCCCAAATTCGCCGATTTTGCGCCGAAAGCGATGCTGTCTTTCTGACGCATTTCTTTGAGCGGCGTGAGCTTTCTAACCTTCAGATCAGCCGGAGCATTACGCGGAGCAACGCATTTTTCGGGGAATTGTTTGCAGTAATCTTGGATAACTCCTGATTTTTCGACTTTTTTTATTTTGTAATCAGTCAGTTTTGCGTCGAGTTCGACCCACCAAGTATCGAATTCTTTGAAAAGTTTGTCGGCATCTTTGATATACACGTTCGGAATGTCCCAGCCTTTCGCCAAGATATTGATGTGCGAAAGCGGCGTTGATGGTTTCGTGACGATGATTCCGCGCACGGGCGGCAGACTGATCGGCAATTCGTTCAAAATAATAATTTCGTTGTCGCCGATCTCGACCGTGTCGTCGAGTTTGTCGATGATATGGATTCTGCCGACGGTTTTGCCTGTATTTAATGCGAGATATTCCTGATTTTTGTTTAGTTCGTCCTGCGTTACGCGTTCAAAGCCGATGTTTGCCGATTCGTTTTCCTGACGGATCGAATTCGGTTTGTAATAAACCTTTTTAAAGAAGGTTTTATTGATGACCGTGTTCGCCGTTTTCATATGTTCGACCTTCGCAAGATCGCCTTCCCAGAGTTCCCAAGTCCATTTTTCGACGGGTTTCTGCCACGCGATCGTACCGACGATAAAGCGTCGGTCGTCGTTGTAATACGCGGTTTTGTAAATGTCCGAACCGATCGGCGCGAGTTTTAATGCGAACAAAAAATCTTTGTGAAAACGAAACATTTGCGAATTCACGTAATAGATTTTGTTGTTGTTGCGGCGGTCGATGATGAACATCGTGTGGAGCATCGCGTAAGGCGTATTTTGATGATAAGTGCGCCCGATCGATTCAAACGCGGCTTGCGACGGAATGCTCGGCAGAAATGTTTTGTTCGATTTCGGTTTCGCCGACATCGCGCCTTCGGGTTCGCGCGTCGCGGTCGGTTTGCGCGACATTTGCGCGGCGGCGTTTCCAAATAAAATGGTCAGCAGTAAAAAGCAGATCAACGAAGTTTTCTTCATAAGTTTATGGCGGTTTAAGCCGTCCGGCGAACGGCTTTGTGTTTCGTTTTTTCCAAAAATTCTTTTCTCAATTCGTTCGTGTCAACGCGGTTTTCGAGATGAACACCGAGATCGTCGATGATCCCGTCCTTCAGATCGTAAATCCAGCCGTGAACACGCAAAGTTTGTCCGCGTTCCCAAGCATCTTGAACGATCGTCGTTTCGGCGACATTGACAACTTGTTCGATAACATTCAGCTCGCAAAGTTTGTCCAGCTTTTCTTCGTCCGATTCGATCTGCGACAAAATTTCGGCGTAAAGATTCGCCGTATCTTGAATATGTCTGAGCCAATTATCGATCAATCCGTGACGCTGATTTTCGAGCGCGGCTTTCACGCCGCCGCAGCCGTAATGACCGCAGACGATGATGTGCTTGACCTGCAAAACCTCGACCGCAAACTGCAAGACCGACAGACAATTCATATCGGTATGAATGACGAGATTAGCAATGTTTCGATGCACGAAAACCTCACCCGGCATCAGCCCGACGATATTGCTCGCCGAAACGCGGCTGTCCGAACAGCCGATCCAGACGTATTCGGGATTCTGCTGTTTGGCAAGGTCGGTAAAAAAATCGGGCATCTGCCGTTTGACCTTTTCAGACCATTTTTTATTATTTTCGAGTAAATGTTTGAGCGTCTTCACGGTTTATTCAAAAAATCATTCTACCCCAAGTTAGAAAATCCCGAAACATCAAAAGCCTCCACAAGATTTTTGAGAAACTCCGCAAGATTTTTGGCTATCTCGCAATCTTTTTACGAAGATTCACCATCTTTTTATCAATCTCACAACCTTTTTATGAACCTCCACAACCTTTTTATGAACATCCACAACCTTTTTGCCGATCTCGCACGATTTTTATCAATCTCGCAATCTTTTTATGCATATCGCAATCTTTTCGTGCATCTCGCATTCGTTTTATGCATATTCACCACCGATTTCAAGTAATTCACTACATTTTATGCACATTCCGTTTTTTTTATGCGTTTCAACAAAACAGGCGGAAACGCGCCCGCAAGGAAGCGTGCCTTCTCAAGGTCGAATTTATATTTTCAGTAAACTTTCGATCGCATCGCAAGCCGTTTGTGTGCCGTGTTCGGATTGCACGATCTTGGCGGCTTCGACGGCGTTGTTTTTATAACTTTCGACCGATAAAAGTTTGCCGATCTCACGCACCGCCGTTTGCGCGTTGTAATTATCGCGCGAGATCATCCGCGCCACGCCGAGCCGTTCGCAGCGCGCGGCGTTGTCGGGCTGATCGTGCGCATAAGGCATAAAAAGATGCGGAACTCCGGCGCGTAAAACCTGCGAAGTCGTACCGACACCGCCTTGATGCACAACGCAAGCCGCTTTCGGGAAAACGAACGAATACGGCGCGTAATCGAAACCGACGATGTTTTCGTCCAATATTTTCGGCGGTTCGTTGAAAATTCCGTAAAGCAAGACCGCACGTTTGTTCAAAATTCTCGCCGCCTTCGCGCTTTCTTCAAAAAAATCACGCGCATCCATCACCGCCGCGCTTCCCAATGTAAAAACTATCGGCGGTTCGCCGTTTTCCAAAAACTCGGTCAAGCCTTCGGGCATTTTGCCCAGATCGTCCTTGCCGTCGTAAAAACAAAAGCCCGTTTGCAGCGTCGGCGAATGCCAATCGGGCTGCGGTTTTCCTAAAACGCGCGAAAACATCGCCAGATTGAGCATTTTCGATTTGCCCGAAAAAAGCGGTTCGTGGTCTTCGCTCAAACCGAGTTCGCGCCGAAACTCGCGGTATTCGCCAAACCAAGATGCGACGATCTTTCGCGCAATTTTGAACATCGCGCCGTGAAAAATGCTTCCGAGAAAACGAAAATGTCTGAGCCAAACAGCGGTCGGCGGCACGAACGGATCGTGTGCGGAAAGAAAAGTTCCCGGCGCGAGATTCGTCGTCACCCATTTGATGCCCGTTTTTTCGACAACCGAAGCCGCCGCGAAAACAACTTCGGTCGAGATCAAAAGGTCTGCGCCTGCGACCGCCTTCATCAGATCGTCAAACATCGGGCGCAAATTCGGCAAGATCATTTCTTTCAGCAAAAGTTCCGAACCTTTTTCGGCATCCATCAATCTTGTGGCAAGCTCTTTGTTGTCTTCGGTTTCGAGATTGAAATGCGGGCGCATCGGGCGAAATTCGAAACCGAGCATTTCGAGTTTTTCGCGGTAAAATTCCATCGCCGCAAACGCGACTTCGTGACCGCGATTTTTAAGTTCGATTCCGAGCGCGTTCATCGGATGCATATCGCCGAGCGAACCGAAAACGGCAATTACGATTTTCATAAAATTTCGTTCTTAGTTCTTCGTCCTTCGTCCGCCGCCAATTGCTCATTCGCCGAAATGTCGTTCAAAGCGTCCTGCGAATCAAAATTCTCCTCTTCTTCTCTTCTCCTCATCTCCTCTTCTTCACGCAGTTTTTCACGTTCCTTCAATCGTTCTTTAACTTGAAAACGAATGCTGATAAAAAAACAAACCGCCCCGAACACACCACACAAAAACGCGCCGTCGCCGTTTTTCTGCCAAACAAAATAAGCGGCGATTCCACCCAGAATCACCGCCAAGATTTTGAAAGCTACGTCCATAGCTTCTAAATTTTAATTATTCGGAAGTCCAAAGTAAATCGGCGTTTCCTGATTACTGCCGAACATCCGTCCCGAACCTTGTTCAAAGAAACTATACCAAACAAAAGTTGACGGTCTGTAAACGAGCGGCAGTGCCGATTCGCCGTTTTGATAAAAACCGAAAGGAATATCGCCCGCCGTTCCCCAACGCAAATAGTTGAACGAATTATTCGAGCTTCTCAAAATATACCAATCGCCGTTTCGGAAAACCGTGATGTCGGATTTGCCGTCAGCATCGTAATCAGCCGGAATTGGAACATCGGTCGAAATGCCCCAACGAATGCCGACAAAACTTTGATCGCTGCTCTTCAAATAATACCAATCGCCGCTCGACGGACGAAAAACTGCGACATCCGTTTTGCCGTCGCCGTCGTAATCTTGTGCAACGGGTTTATCGCCGCTCGCCCCGAAATGAATCGCCGAAAATTGCTGTGTTCCCGAATTGAAAATATACCAATCGCCGCTCGTCGGTCTGTAAACCGCAATGTCTGTTTTGCCGTCGCCGTCGTAATCATTCGGAACCGCAATATCGCCGTTTGAACCGAAATGTAAGCCGACAAAGCCGGAATCCGAGCTTCGGTTAATATACCAATCGCCGCTCGTCGGGCGAAAAACGGCGTAGTCGGTATATCCGTCGCCGTCGTAATCGCCCGGCGCGGGAATATCGCCCGACGCGCCCCAATTAAATCTTTTCGGCGCATCGCTTCCACCCAGTAATTTCCCGTTGATCGATGACCAACTGCCCGTGCTCGACTTCCATTGCATCAAATCAGACAAAAGATCATTGTCGAAATTCGCACGTTTCGTTTCGCCGACCGAATTACATTGATTCGTTTTAATCACGACAAAAGGCTCGGACAAAAAATTTCTAAAAGTTTGCTGAGAAACTGTTTTGAAATAAATGTCGATTTTATTGTCATTATTGAAATTGATAAACTCCATTTCAGAAGCATCGCCGAGAAATCTTTTATAATCCGTTCTCGAAAAACCACCGCTTCCGTTGTTCAGATAAACCGAGTAGAAAGATTCGGCAATTTCAATAATGTCTTGCGCGTTGTCACCGTTAAAATCCGCGATTTGGATAGAAGTGATATTTGATTGAGACGAGTTTGCCTGAAACGCCGGAATTTCGGTTTTGGCAAATGTTCCGTCACCGAGGCTTTTATATATCCAAAGATGGCGCGGAGAACTTTGAGGATTAATTATGCTCTCATAATACCGCACAATCAGATCGCTTTTTCCGTCAGCATCGAAATCGGCGGAACCGCTTAGCCCGCCCCGATAATTCGTATCTTCGGGTCCCGAAGTGAAAGTTCCGTTGCCGTTATTAAATAAAACACTCAGATTCCCTACGACATTGATGGCTATATCTTGTTTACCGTCACCGTTAAAGTCACGAATAATTCTGCTGCTGACCGACGAAGATAAAATTTCAACTCTTGCTCCGAACGTGCCGTTAGCATTGCCCAATCGGTAATTTAGCTTCGCTGATTGATTAGCAACACTGCTGTTTCTAATCAAATCGAGAATACCGTCGCTGTTCACATCTATAAACCCGATCGGCGGCGCATAATTCTGGTTGGATTCATCTGCAAACGGATTATTCGTCAATGCCGTAAAACTAGAATTCGAATTATTTAAGTAGATAGTCAATCCGATACTCTGAGAATAAATGTAAAAATCTTTTTTCCCGTCTTGGTTGAAATCGATCAAAACAAAGCCAAACGAACTATCGGCGGGAATCGGCGTTGACATTACGATCGGATTATTCCAATCAAAATCGCCGTTTCCGTTATTGGGATAAACCAAAATGTTTTGGGTGGAATTGGAAGTATTAGCGACCGTCCGCCAAAAATCGGCTTTCCCGTCGCCCGTCCAATCTTCGGGCGAATAAATCAAATAATCCGGGATGACTTTTCGATAAGTAGTTTTAAAGTAATTTCCGCATTGAGCAAATGCTAAATTGGCGGAAACTGCATTTAGCAGAAAAATGAATGACGCGACGGTTAATAATTTGGCAGTTTTAATTATTTTTTTCATACTTCCCCTTTTAGTAGATAAATCTATTTTTCTGGAAAGTATAAATCAGTTTATTTTTAAATAGCAAGATTTTTTTAATTGAAGTGTAAAATTCGCTTAAAGTTTGTTTCAAGTTTCATTTTGAATTCATACTTTTAAAAATCAACCTGCTTTTCGCGCCACGTCCTTAAAACTTTCACCGCGAAAAAGCGCGATCATGCCATTAAATAAACGCTTGAAAGCACGAAAAACCTTCGGCGTGAACCAAACGAAGAAGATCGTAAAAAGTATCAAAACGATCGCAATAATTATGGGCGCAAAAACCGCGAGAATCGAACCGACAAAAGCGATCACGTCTTCGACCAAAGATAAAATCCAGTTTGAAACGGGTTCGGGCGAAAGATTCGCTCCGGCACGAAGCGCGGCTTTTGTTCCGTGCGAACCTAAAGCCAAACCGCCGCCGAGCAAAGTTGCGACCGCGTGAACCGACGGATCCATCTGATTCGTCGCCGCATACGCCACGACCGCGCCAGCCGGAACTCGGATAAAGGTATGAATTACGTCCCAAACGCTGTCAACGTATGGAATTTTATCGGCGAAAAACTCGACCAAATAAAGCCCGCCCGCAACGCCGATGATCCACCAATTATCCAAAACATCCAAACCGCCGGGAAGCTTGGTCAGCGCGAATTTTTGCAAAACTCCCAAAACCGCAACCGTCGCATACAGATTAATTCCCGAAGTCCAAGCCGTTCCGAGTGCTAAACTCAATGTCGAAAACCATTCCATCGCTTTCTCTCCTTTTCGTCACCAAAAGTAACAGATAAATTAACGAGAACCAACCGTGTAAAGTTGCGTTTCGGGATTGTAAGTTTTCCAATCGAACCAATAATCTTTAATCGTTGTAATCTTTTTAAGCTGTTTGCCCGTCATTTCGCCGCTGACGGCTTTGCCCGAAAAATCCCAGACGCTCGCAGTTTCCGCATCGACGATTTCTTTCGTGTCCGTTTTTTGGAGAAATTCAAACGTTTTTCCGTCCAGTTCGCGCTCGAAAACACGAACCGATTTTTTATCTTCGGCAAGCAAAATTACGATGTCTTTGCCGCCGACCATATCGAGAATCGGACTTTGTTTTTCGAGCGTCGAAAACGGATAAGCTTTTGCCTTGCCGTTGACAACGATGCCGACAACCAAAGTGCGCGGTTCAAGCGTTTTGTCCAATTCTTTTGAAATTCGGACAGGCATTTTTCCGACTTTTTCTTCCCAATCCGATTCGTATTCATTTTCGGCAGCGATCTTTTCGTCGGGACGAAGAACGCGCCCGTTCGGATTTTCCTGCTTCCAAATGCCGTAGGAAATTTCGTCCATTTCGACATTTTCGAGCTTTTGCCCTTTCAGTTTTCCCTGAATCGCTTCGCCCGTAATCTGCTGCCACCACGAACCCGTTTCTTCGTCGCGCATAATGAAATTTTGATTATTGATTCCGGCAAGATGAAATTTCAGCGTCTGCCCGTTCACGACGGACTGCCACACAATTCCCGTGTGGCACAGCGTTCAGTAAGTCGCCGTGATCGGAGTTCCGCCAACGACGTCTTGCGCGATGTGATGATACGCCATCAACCGAACGGGAAAAGCGACTGCGTCGTCATTTATCTTGACGGCTAAAACCATTTCGTCGTCCGTCAAAAAATCAGTTTCCGAAACCTTTGCAAATCTCGCGTCTTTGAGCGGATTGAACATCCATTCAAAATGATTCTGCCGCGCAAACCAAGTGAATCCGAAAATCACCAAAAGCGGCAAGATAACGAAGCTTTTGCTATACCAATGTTTTGAATTTTTCCAGATAAAAACGGCTAAACCGATTGCCACAATCGAAAAAACGATCGTCAAAATCGGCGACCAGCTTCGCAAAAAATATGAAATTGCAAGTTGTTTTTCGGTCTGCGGCGAGAAAGGCTTGATAAACCAAACAGGCGTAAAAACTATTGCAACAACAACCGCCGTTAGCAAAAGTAAGCAAAGCCAAGCCGTTTTATAACCGAGTTTCATAAATTTGATTTCAGCAAGAATATTTTAACCTTTCGATTTTCTCAAGTTATTCCGCCGTAGATTCATCAAACACTGAAAATTACTCCTCTTCTTCCGCGCCGCCTTCGCGTTTGACACCGAATTTTTCCAATCTGTATTGCAAAGTTCTGAACGTCAAACCCAATAATTTCGCCGATTTCGTGATGTTGTTGTCGGTTCGTTCCATCGCCTGCATTATCAAACTGCGTTCGACGTCTTCAAAATTTACGCCTTCGGGCGGAAGCTTGAAAAGCGAATCACCGCCGGCAGTGGTTGCCGCCGCAACAGTTTGATTGAGCATTTCGGGCGGCAAATCGTCGGTCGTGATCGTGTCGTTTTCACACAATAAAACCGCGCGTTCGATCGCCGATTCGAGCTGACGAACATTGCCCGGATAAAAATAATTTTCGAGCAATTTTTTCGCGCCCGAATCTAATGTAACTTTGCGATTCGTGCCGCGTGTGTGTTTTTTCAAAAAATAATCGAGCAAAACCGGAATATCGCCGCGCCTTTCGCGCAAAGCAGGAAGCTCGATGCTCAAAACATTCAGTCGATAATACAAATCTTCGCGGAAACGCTTTTCGGTCGTCATCGCCAGCAAATCGCGGTTTGTTGCGGCGACGACGCGCACATCGACGTTGATTTCACGCGTTCCGCCGACGCGCCTAATTTGTTTTTCCTGCAAAGCGCGGAGCAATTTTGCCTGCAAAGAAATGTCCAATTCGCCGATTTCGTCCAAAAACAAAGTTCCGCCATCGGCAATTTCAAAAAGTCCTTTTTTCTCGCCGACCGCGCCCGTAAAACTTCCTTTTTCGTGTCCGAAAAGTTCGGATTCGAGCAGATTTTCGTTGATCGCGGCGCAGTTTACGGCTTGGAAAACCTCGCTCGCACGAAGCGAATTATTATGAATTGAACGCGCAATTAATTCTTTTCCCGTTCCCGATTCGCCGCGAATCAAAACGGTCGAATTCGATTTTGCGACCTTCAAGATCATCTTTTTCACCTTGTCCATTTCCGGCGATTCGGAAACGATTTCCGTGTCGAGCGTCGAAAGTTTGTTCAAAGCGCGCGAAACCGTGTCGAGCAATTTTTCGCTGTCATAAGGTTTTTGCAAATAATCAAACGCGCCGAGCCTCAGCGCATCGACCGCCGAATCGACCGAGCCGTGTGCGGTTAAAAGTATGACGATAATGGATTTATCAAAATCCGTAAGCTGTTTGAGCAAATCGAGTCCGCTCATTCCCGTCATTTTCAGATCGGTCAAAACCAGATCGAAATGCCGATCGGCAACAAATTTCATCGCCGCTTCGCCCGAACTCGCCGTCGTCACATCATAACCTTCGCCCGACAAGATCATTTCCAAAATTTCACGTTGCGATTTTTCATCGTCAACAACTAAGATTGATTTTCTTGACATAAATAAATATTCTTACTGCGATTTTTCATTACCAAATTGCTCATTATAAAACTGAATAAATTCTTTTGTAACGTCAGGCGGAGTTTGACAAAAACATCCTAAATTACCTTCGCACAAAGTTTTGTATTGTGAATAATCAATTATTGAATCATAGCCTTTTTCTTTGCAAAATTCTTTCATTGCTTTCAACACTTTTTCATTTGCAGTTTTCGACAACTCGTCTTGTCTTTGCAAATAAGATTTGCTTAACTCATTGCGCTTTTGCACTATTTCAGAATCCATCTTTTTTGCAATATCTATTTTTTTTTCAAAGCGATAATCACATCCTAGAAGGTTTTTAGAATCAATTACCTTTTCAATTTCATCAGTAAGTTCTTTAAGTTTACTTACCAAATCTTTTAATTCTTTGTTTCTATCTTTAAATTCAATTTCGAGTTGTTTCTGTATTTTTATAAATTCAGGAATTCCAGCTTCTTCAACATAAAAATCTTCAATATTTACAGAAACAATTTGCGGCTTTTTCGTATTTTGAGATTCTTGCCCAAAAACTAAACAGGAAAAAATCATTATGAAAAATATGATTTTGAGATTTTTTGATTTTCTACTCATTTATTTTTTCGGAAACAACTAAGATTGATTTTCTGCTCATAAATAAATTTTTCTTGCTATTTTATAATAACTTGTAGTATAAAACATTTTGTAAATAGAGCCTGTCAAATTTCCCGAAACTCCCGAAGTTTTCACTTTGCACGTTTCAGGCATTTACAAATACCACGACTTTATTTACTCAATCTAAAAATAAATCAAATTTAGGAGCTGACTTAAATGAACAAAAAAAAATAACTTAGCGTTATTAACGCTTTTCATCGCCACGTTTCTTAGCTTATTTTCAATCAATGTTTCGGCACAAAATACAGCCGTTGACGCAGTGCAAAAGTCAAATACAATTGACAAAATTTTGCAAAACTACATCACAATTTCAACCTTGTCAATGGATGAAAGACGAACATATTTCAGTAAAAAACTTTCGTCAGAAGATAAGGCAAATATTTTTAAATTGCATTTAGCATTTCAACTCGTTAAACGTCCGAATTTGAGTATTGAACAAAAAGATTTGATTTTAGAATCACTTTCAATGATCTCACCGGACAGCTACGATATAAGTAAACCGCAAAAGCGTAACGAAGCACAACAGCAGGCAACTTTAATCGAGGCGAAAGTTAAAACACTATTCACACAACAAGAAGGTTTTGAAATTTTCGCCAGTTTAGGTGGAAGTCAAGAAGACTCAATAACTTTGCAAAGATTTCAATATATGAATAATTTAAAGACCCGAGTTGATAAATACAAGAACTATGATAGTTATTCACCAAATAGTAAAAGTGATTTTTGGAAACTACAGTTTGCAATACCTCTTTTAGAGGATTTTACAATGACGCAGAAAAGTTTATTGGTAGAGGCAATTGCTAATGTGTCACCAGACCTATACAAAAATGAAAAAACAGACGACTTAAAGATAAAAAGAGAGAATTTGATGCCACTTATCGAAAGAATTTCGATTGCTTTTCCAAGTGAAATCAGAATTCCAATTTTTACTATAGTTGGAAAAGACGAAATTGATTCTATGAACTTAGAAGCCGCACGATGCCATTGCTTATTAGATAGTTGGTTTAGCGGATGCGGTGTAAATTCAGTTTGCAAGGGAGGAGCTTGTAATGATAATCCTAACAATGGAACTCACTGTGGTTTTGGTGGTTTGTGGTCTTGTGATGGAAGATGTGAAGCAAATTAAATATTAAGATGTCAAAAAGAAATCATCCAGATTTAAGGAGAATCTGGATGATTTCTCCGTTATCGACAATTTGTAAATGAATAATATTCGCATTACTGTTTTAATAATACTTTCAATCATTGCAAGTTTTCTGATCGCTACTTTAAGAGTTTATGAATTTGGTAGCCTTTTATTGTCATCAAGCATTGGATTTACACTTTATTTCTTACTTACAATTTCTTTTCTCAAAATACCTCAATTTAAATTATCTGCTTTGAAAATTATTCTTGCCATCGTTACAGGTTTATTTTTGATTCAAATACCGGCGAGAATTTATGACTTTTCAGGGACATTATCTACATTACCAGATTTTCTCTTACATTTCCTTGGCATTATTTGCGGTTTTTTTTATTGGAGTTTGAAAAAACCATTCAATATTTTGGCTGTATTTCTGAGCGTTTCAATAGTTGCTTTTGTTTCATTCAAAGGCTATGGTCTTTGGAGTCATAAGCTAAATTATGGGACATTTACAGGGAAAGTTTTGTATGATTTGCCTGTAAAATTTGCGGCGTTTGATGATAACAAAAATCTGATTTTAGATGATGATTTTCATAATAAAATCGTTCTTTTGGATTTCTGGAATACTCGATGCGGAATCTGCTTTGAAAAATTCCCGCAATTGCAAAATGTCTATGAAAAATATCGAGATGATAAATCTATAGTAATTTTCGCTGTAAACAAACCAATTGAAGAGGACAAACCAAATCAAGCATTCGATATGATTCGAGAACAGCAGTTTTCTTTTCCTGTCGTGATTACAAAAGACGAAGATTTAGCCGAAAAATGGGGAGTAAAAGGCTATCCGACAACTTTCGTGATTAACCAAACCGGACAAATCGTTTACAAAGGCGACATCGAAGGCGCAATTGAAATGGTTGATGAATTAAAACTAAATTCGCGGTAATTTTACTACAAAAATCGTTCCTTCGTTCAATTCCGATTCGACCGAGATTTCGCCGTTGTGAACGTCTATGATTTTTTGGACGATCGCCAAACCTAAACCCGTTCCGGTTTCTTTGGTCGAAAAATACGGCTCGAATATCTTTTCGAGATTTTCGGGCGGGATTCCGTTGCCTGTGTCGCGGATTTCGATTTTGACAAATTGCGCGTCGGGCGAGATTTTCACGTTCAAATTTCCGCCTTTTGCTTCCATCGAATGAACGGCGTTGATGAAAAGATTATTGAAAACCGAACGCAAAAATTCGGCGTCTGCCAACATTTTCGGCACGTTTTCTTCTTCGATCAAACTGATTTTTATATCACATTCGGCGGCTTGACCTTCGACGATTCTGAGAGAATCTTCGACGACTTTGCGTGCGTCGGTCGGCTGTAAATTGGCTTTTGCCGGACGCGAGTAATTCAGAAAATCGGTGATTTGATTGTTGATTCGGGCAACTTCGGATTTCAACTGCGCCGTCAATTTTTCAAAAGTTTCGCGTTTCGTTTCGTCTTCGGGTTTGAATTTATTGCGCAGATGATCGAGCGTTAAATTTATGTAATTCAACGGATTACGGATTTCGTGCGCGATCGCCGAAGCAAGCCGACCGACAACGGCACTTTTTTCGGCTTCTTGAAATTTCGCTTCGAGTTCGCGATTTTTCGCTAATTCGTCGGTCATTCGATTAAATTGCGAAGCAAGCTCGCCCATTTCGTCCGAACGGTTTTCGCCTTCGACGCGGACGCAAAGATCGCCGTTGGCAATCTGTCTTGCCGCGAAAGAAAGATTTGCGATCGGACGCGTAAAACGCCAGACGAGAAAGAACGTCACGAGCGTCG
>DAITPE010000069.1:0-14233 GCA_036833775.1 Pyrinomonadaceae bacterium
AAAAGCGGTTGGGGTCATTCAACCGCTTTTTTCGCGTGAGTTTCAAGAGCGTGTGAGATTCTCCAGATATTAAGTAGTGGAAGATGTTGCTGAAACGGCTTTCTTGGGCGTTGATTCATTTTTTACGTCCAAATAGAAATGCTTGATGTCGCCATGCATTAGCGTTTCTTCAAGAAAATCTACGGTTCCCGTTTCGACGTCGTAGATCGCGCCGATCAATGCGATTTCTTCTTTTTCGATCATTTCACGCAAAACGACGCTTTGCTCGATGATCGTTTCGACGCTTCGTTTAACTTGTATTTCCGTCACGTTTGCAACAAAATCCGCGTTTGACGACGTGCGGTTTTCTTCCGTCTGACGTTCAAAATAAACGGCAGGCTGAATTTTGTTCAAAAGCGTCGAAAGATTTCCCATCTGCACGTTGTCGCACGCGCCTTTGATCGCGCCGCATTTGCTGTGTCCGAGCACGACGACCAATTTCGAACCCGCAACTTTACAAGCGAATTCCATACTTCCGAGAATGTCGGAATTTACAATGTTTCCGGCGATTCTGATACTGAAAATGTCGCCTAAACCTTGGTCGAAAACTAATTCGGCAGACGTTCGGCTGTCGATACAGCTCAGGATCGTAGCAAACGGAAATTGCCCGTCACGCGTTTCGTTCACTTGCTGAAGCAAATTGCGGTTTGCCTGCAAATTTGAAACGAAACGATAGTTTCCTTCACGTAAATATTGCAATGCCGCGAGCGGCGTAGTTGTTTCTTGTGTTTCTTTCGTATGTGTTCTCATAAATAACTATTAAGCCTCCACTGGTTTTGTTTTATCGATCAATTTTCCGATCAGTTCCCGATGCCGTCCGCGCGGTGCACCGGTCGTGACCATCGCAGGTTCGTCTTCTTCGCCTTCTGAATAAACGAACTGACGGTTCAAAGTGTTGTCAATTTTATATTCCGGTTTAAAGCCGACAGATTCAACTCTGATGTTTCTTTCGACTGCTTTGATTTCCCTGAATTCTTTAATCAGCTCCAAAACATCGTGATCGATGTAAAGCGCGTCCGTTGCATCGATGATGACGTAGCTGTTTTCGGGCAGATTTTCGAGCGTCAATTTGATCGCCGCTTTGTTCAAAAATGAAACTTCCTGCGCCAAATTGATGTGAATAATCTCACCTGTTTGATGTTCGTTGTGTTGGAAAAAATACGGACTTTTCAGATTTTCTCTCAAGATAAAGAAAATACTGATGACCATTCCGAGCGCAACGCCGAGCAGTAGGTCTGTAAAAACGATCGCGGCGACCGTGACGAAAAACGGAATAAACTGGTAGATTCCCGCCGCATACCATTTTTTGAAAAGTGCGGGTTTCGCAAGTTTATAACCTGTCAACAACAGGATCGCAGCCAAAACCGCGAGCGGAATTTTGTTCAGCAAAAACGGGATTGCCGCCGCACAGATGAGCAAAAGCGCACCGTGGAAAATTGCCGAAATTTTTGTTTTTGCGCCTGAATTTACGTTTGCCGACGAACGAACGATAACCGAAGTGATCGGCAAACCGCCGATAAATCCGCTGACGATGTTTCCGATACCTTGTGCTTTCAATTCGCGGTTGGTCGGCGAATATCTTTTCAAAGGATCGAGACGATCAACTGCTTCCAAACACAAAAGCGTTTCGATCGAAGCGACGATCGCGATCGTAAAACCGTGAACCCAAACGCGGCTGTCGCTGAATCCGGCAAAATTCGGCAATGTAAATTGACTGAAAAAGTCGTTAAAACTTGCCGGAACCGGAAGATTTACGAGATGCTCTTTCGTGATTGCCAAAGGCGAACCCGATAAAATGAACATTTCGTTAATAATCACGCCGACCACGACCGCTACGAGCGGTCCGGGAAGAATTTTGATCTTTTTAAGAAAATCGACTTTTTCCCAAGTCAGCATCAAGCCGATCGAAATTATCGCGATAATCACCGCGCCGGGCGTTATGTAATTAATCGCATCGGACAAAAAAGAAAATGTGTTTCCGCCGTCGATGCCTGCAAAACTTTCACTGCCTTCGTAGTCTTTATCGAATCCGATGGCGTGCGGAAGTTGTTTTAAGATAATGATTAAACCGATTCCGGCGAGCATTCCTTCAATCACATTCGACGGAAAATAATTGGCAATGCTTCCGGCTTTCAGAAAGCCGAGCGCGAGCTGAACGATTCCGGCAATAATGACCGAACAAAGAAAAATATCGAACGCGCCAAGATCAGTGATCGCAGCCAAAACAATGGCTGCAAGTCCGGCTGCCGGACCTGAAACGCTGAGCTGCGATTTACTTAAAACGCCGATCACCAAACCGCCGACGATTCCCGCGACGATTCCCGAAAAAAGCGGCGCACCCGAAGCCAAAGCGATGCCCAAACATAACGGCACCGCCACAAAAAATACGACTAATCCGGCAGCCATATCACCGCCGAAATTGGAAAATAACCCTTTATTTAACCCTTTATTTTGTACTGTATCCATTTTTTTATCCCCGATAATTTAATAACAATTCACTCTTGCGAATTTTTGGACATTTCAAAATATTACAGGTATAGTTCACCTTAAAAACCCGTAACTTTACGCGAATCGGCTAGGTGATTTCACGTATTTAATATTATTTGTTTTTTTCAAGCAGGTGAAATTACTTGGTTGATTCACGTATAAACTCGCGTGAAAAGCCTGAAACGGAAAAGTAATATGTATCTTGGTAAACAGATAGCTGTCAGGGAAGACAACGGAACAGTAGTAAAGCTAAAGGGAAAACATTAGTAAGATATTCAATTAAATTGAGTTTGAATAGTCTTCAAATGGAATGTTTCGGTGCGATTCTTGGCAAATCAACGATTAAGGGCAGCGATAAAACGATGAAAGTAATTGATAACCCTACTTTCATCGTTTTGCTTTTAAGATTTATTTAAAACGTAGCGGGCAATTTCGACGCGGTTGCTCCACGCTTTTTTCGATAAAATGTTGCTGATGTGACCTTCGACGGTGCGGACGCTGATATTCAGTTCGGCGGCGATTTCTTTATTGGTCAAACCGTCGGCAACGAAACGCGCAATGCGCGATTCGGCTTCGGTAAAATCTTCGTCCATAAAAGTTTCGGCTTCGGAAAATTTATCACCACCGACATTTCTAACCATTCGCGCCAATTCCAAACTCATCCGGTCGGCGCGACTCAAAATATTCGAAATAACGGCAAGCAGTTCTTCGGGATCGAAAGGTTTCGTCAAATACGCATCGATGCCGCTTCGCAAACCTTGCAGGCGATCTTTTCTTTCATCTTTGGCGGTCAAAAAAACGATCGGGATCATATCGGTTCGAGCATTTTGACGCAGAGCTTTGGCAAATTGAAAACCGTCCATTCCGGGCATTCTGATGTCGCTGATAATGAGATCGGGCAAACTTTTGCTCATATTTATCAAAGCTTCCGCCGCGTTTGCCGCCGTTGAAACTTCGTAATCTTCGCCGCGAAGTGTAACTGCTAATGCTTTCAATAGTTTAGCTTCATCGTCAACGATTAAAATTCTTTTTCCCATAAATTATTTTTCCGACCAAATATTCAGAATTATCGTAAAAATACTTCCTTTCCCGACCTTGCTTTCGACGCTGATTTTGCCATTCATTCCCTCGATCAAAATATTTGCCAGATGCAGCCCTAAACCGATTCCTTTTACTTCCTGTTCGTCAGAATAAGTGTAAATGTTATTGGTTTTTATAAGATGACCGCGAAAAAAACTGTCAAAAAGATAAGGCATATCCTGCGGCAAAATTCCGCGCCCGTTGTCCTTGATGCTGACCGCAATTTTATTATCCGCAATTGTTTTTGCCGATAAAACGATCTCGCCGCCGTCGGGCGTATATTTAATCGAATTTTCGACCATCGTACAAACCGAACGGCGCAAAGCACTCGCATCGGCTGATGCAAACGGCAGATTTTCTTCAATCTCGATCGAAATATTATGTAGATGTGCCGCCGCTTCGATGCGTTCGATTTTCAAACTTTCCTGCAAAACCTTGCCGATGTCGGTTTTCGTCACGCTGATCTGCACGCCGCCCGCCCGAATTCGCGAAAGATCGAGCAAATTATGTACGAGATCGATCTGACGGTCGCATTCTGAGGCAATATCCGCTAAATATTCGCTTCGTTCTTCCTCAGAAGTTTGTTTATGTCTGAGATAATGCGTCAGCGTTTTGATGGTTGTCAAAGGCGTTCGCAGTTCGTGCGAAACCGTCGCCAAAAATTCGTCTTTACTGCGGTTTGCGCTTTCCGCTTCGAGCCGCGCGTTTTTTTCGCTCGTTAAAATTTTCTCGCGTTCGTCGCGCGCACGACGTTGGCTCGCGCTCAGAGTTCCGATCAGGATCGAAGCCAAAAGATCGAGAACGATATGCGAAATTTCCTCGCGCTGAACGGCAAAGGAAAAATCCTGCGGCAGTAAAAAGAACAAATTCGCCGCTGTCGATAAAACCGTCGCCAGAAAACCCGAAAACAATCCGCCGCGCCACGCGCTGATCATCACGGCGATCAAAAAAAGCGGCGAAACGACGGTTGCAAAAAACGGACTAATCGCCAGCGTGACCACAAACGCGACGCCGACCGTAAGAACGGCGATTAAAGCATTGTCGAAAAGTGATTCAAAAGATTTCACTGCAAAATTATCCGGCGAAAAAAAATATTTAATTTACAGTTTACAAAATTAAACTTTCGCTGCGCGAATAATATCTGCAAAAACTCCGGCGGCGGTCACATCCGCGCCCGCGCCCGCGCCTTTGACGACCAAAGGCAAATCCGAATAACGATTCGTATAAAAAAGAACGGCGTTGTCTTTTCCCGAAAGATTCGCAAAATTATGATCGCTGCCGATGCTTTGCAGACCGACCGAAGCTTTGCCGTCCGCAAACGAAGCGATATATTTCAAGATCAAATTTTCGGATTTAGCTTTTTCGAGTAATCCTTTGAAATATTCTTCGTGCTTTTCCATCTCGGCGTAAAAATCTTCGACCGTTCCTGCCAGACACGATTCGGGGAGAAAACCTTTATTTTCGATGTCGCTCATTTCGAGCTTGAATCCGGCTTCGCGCGCGAGAATCAAAATCTTCCGCGCCACGTCAGTTCCGCTCAGATCGAGACGCGGATCGGGTTCGGTGTAGCCTTCGGTTTGCGCTTGACAAACGACCGACGCAAACGAACGCGAACCGTCGTAATTGTTGAAAACAAAGTTCAAAGTTCCCGAAAGAACGGCATCGATCCGATTTATTTTATCGCCGCTGCGCGTCAGATCGTTCAGCGTATTAATGATCGGAAGTCCCGCGCCGACGTTCGTTTCAAACAAAAACTTCGCATTGTATTCACGCGCCAAATCTTTCAAATTTTGATATTTTTCGTATTCCGACGAAGCCGCAACCTTGTTGCAAGCGATGACAGAAACGGCTTTTTCTAACAATGTCGGATAAAAATTAACGACTTCCGCGCTCGCCGTCACGTCAACGAAGATCGAATTTCGCAGGTTTTTTTCGATAATTAAATCGGCAATTTGGTCTGAAGAATCATTCGATTCGGCAATTTTTTCCTTCCAATCGCTCAGTTCGATTCCTTCTTCATTCACCAAAAACTTTTTGCTGTTTGCCAGCCCGACAACGCGCACGTTCAAGTTCAAATTTTCCGAAAGAAAATCCGCCTGCGCTTTAAGTTGTGCAAGCAAACGGCTTCCGACCGTGCCGACACCGACGATGTAAAGATTCAGTTGACGTTTTCCGTCCGAGAAAAATTCTTCGTGCAGTGAATTTACCGCTTTGCGAACGTCCTTCGTTTCGATCACGGCTGAAATATTTCTTTCCGAAGAACCTTGCGCGATCGCGCGGACATTTACGCCTTGCGCGCCGAGCGCAGCAAACATTTTGCCCGAAACGCCCGAGTGATTTTTCATATTGTCGCCGACGAGCGCGAGGATCGAAAGACCGTTTTCAACGCGCAAAGGCTCGATCTTTCCGACTGCAATTTCGTATTCGAATTCTTTATCGACGATCAACCGCGCCAATTCGCCGAATTTTTCATCGACCGCGACGCAGATCGAATGTTCCGAAGAACTTTGTGTGATCAAAATGACGTTAATTTGTCCGCGCGAAAGCGAATCGAAAAGACGCTTTGAAAAACCCGGAATTCCGACCATTCCCGAACCTTCAAGGCTCAAAATCGAAATTTTATCGATGCTCGTGATGCCGCGAATTATCTCGTCATTGTCGGTCGTCGATTCGATCAGCGTTCCGTAATCTTCAGGCGCAAACGTATTTTTGATAAACGTCGGAATATTTTTCTGCAAAACCGGCTGGATCGTCGGCGGATAAATGACCTTCGCGCCGAAATGCGAAAGCTCCATCGCTTCGCGGTAAGTGATGCGCGGAATTTGGCGAATATTTCGCACGATGCGCGGATCGGCGGTCATCATTCCGCTCACGTCCGTCCAAATTTCAAGAACACTTGCGTCCAACGCCGCCGCAATGATCGCGCCGGTATAATCCGAGCCACCGCGTCCCAAAGTCGTCGTGATTCCGTTTGCATCCGAAGCGATAAATCCCGGTAAAATAACGAGTTTTGCTTTTGCGTTATCGAAAAATCCTTTGACCTGCGCGTTCGTTTTCGTGAAATCGACGGCAGCGAAACCGAAATTTGAATCGGTGCTGATAATCTGCCGCGAATCTTTCCAGACGTTTTCAACGCCGAGCAGATTGAATTTTGCCGAAGCGATTTTCGTTGAAAGAATTTCGCCAAAACTGACGATTCTATCGAGCGTTCGCGCCGAAAGCTCGCGCAAAAGATAAACGCCTTCGCAGATGCTTCGGAGTTCGTTAAAACGATTTTCGATAAAATCAAAAACACCGTCCGCAGAATCTTCGCCGAGCAAAGTCCGCGCCGCCGAAATATGTTTGCTTTCGAGTTCTTTGATCTTCAAACGAAACGAATCGTCGCCTTTTTCGGCAGTTTTCGCGATCTCGATCAATCCGTCCGTCGTGCCTTGCATCGCCGACAAAATTACCGCGCAAGAATCTTCTTTGATCGAATTTTTAACGATCTCAACAACTTTTTCGATATTTTCGGCACTTCCAACCGAAGAACCGCCAAACTTTAAAACTTTCATAACTTTTTGACTGGAGCGCAGGCAGCCTTGCCTGCATGAACGCAAAAGCGTTCAAATAAACATAACTAACTCAATAATTAAGTTGCTATTTTATAACTTGGTTCTATACGCACTCGAAAAACGCCAATCGCTTTTTTCTTTGCACAAACGCGCTTTGACCGGATTGTTTTCGATATATCCAACCGTATTTTCAAAATGTTTTTGATTTCTGATATATCTGTCGAAAACCTCGGGAAACCAAAACGCATCATTTCTTTCCAATAATTTATTTGCCCGATTTGCCGTAAAAGATTTCCACGAATGAATTATTTCGGAAATTTCAAAATTATTGATCGGTTTTATCAATAAATGAACGTGATTCGGCATAATTACCCAAGCAAATAATTTATATTTCCGGTTTTCAAAATGAAGCAGATTTTCCTTTACGATTTCTGCGATTTCTTCACGAATTAAATAACAATTTCCATAACTTTGATCCAAATAATTTTCTATCCGACGGCGAAAATCGGCATCGGTTATTTCATCTGTTTCAACTTCCAAACGCCATCTTTCCAAAACATTTTGCGGCATCGAATCCGCCAATCTGTAAGTGATGAATTGAACCGATTCGCCGTCGTCGAAATGCGGTAAATATCCGCGCTCGTGCCAATTATTTTTATCGGTTTTCGGCATAAATTTATGCACAATCTAAAATAATTTAGCGTTCTTTTTCGCGCTTTCGCGCTCATGCAGGCAAGGCTGCCTGCGCTCCAGTCTTTAAATTTTCTTTTCTAACAATTCTCTTAAATCTTCGTAATTCGCCTGCATTTCAACGCTTTGCTTCGGTTTTTCGAATAATTCTTTCACGGATTCAGGCGTTTCGCCGTAAGTTCCCAAAATCTGTTCGACCGAATCGAATTTGATCGGGTGCGCCGTTTCGAGAAAAAACCCGCTTTTTTCGGGATTTTTTTCCAAGTATTTTTCAAGTGCATAAAACCCGACCGCGCCGTGCGGATCGAGAACGTAATTGTATTTCGCGTAAACTTCACGCATCGTTTCCGCCGTGATTTCGTCCGAAACGCTGACCGATTCCATTTTTTCCTTCAAATTCAAAAAATCGTTGTCGAAGATTTCCAAAATCCGCACGAAATTTGAAGGATTCGCAACGTCCATCGCGTTTGAAAGCGTTGCAACAGATTTTTTATCTTCCATTTTTCCCGTTTCTAGAAAATTCGGAATCACGTCGTTTGCATTCGTCGCCGCGATAAATTTTTCACACGGCAAACCCGAAATGTGCGCCAAAACTCCCGCGCAAATATTGCCGAAATTTCCGCTCGGAACACAGATCACGGGATTTTGGATTTCATTTTCCATTTTCCATTTTCCATTTTCCATTTCGTTCATCCATTGTTGCAAAGCATAAAAATAATAAAATTGTTGCGGCAGCCAACGTGCGACGTTTATCGAATTTGCCGATGTGAGAAAAACTTTTTTCTTTAACTCTTCGTCCGCAAGCGCAGTTTTCGCCAACGCCTGACAATCGTCGAAATTTCCCGTAACTTCAATCGCTGAAATGTTTTTTCCCAAAGTCGTAAGCTGTAATTCCTGAACTTTTGAAACTTTTCCCTGCGGATAAAGAATCACGACCTCAACTCCGTCAACACCGTAAAATCCGTTTGCGACCGCACCACCCGTGTCGCCCGAAGTTGCGACGATGACGATCGTTTTTTCTGCCTTTTCGTTTGAAAATTTGCGCAGACAACGGCTCATAAATCTCGCGCCGACATCTTTAAAGGCGAGCGTTGCGCCGTGAAAAAGTTCTAAAGTTGAAACATTCTCGGTGATTTTTACGAGCGGAAAATCAAAGTTTACGGTTTCATCGCAGATCTGAAAAAGCCTTCCATCCGTCAACACATCGCCGACGAAAGGTTTGATAACTTCAAAAGCGATCTGCGTTTTCGATTTTGTCGGAAAATCGCGCCAAAATTCGTCGGAAAGCGTCGGAATGTGTTCGGGAAAGTACAAACCTTTATCGTCGGGTTGACCTTGGAGCGTTGCTTCGCGAAATGAAACGTGTGCCGATTTTCTGTTCGTGCTAAAGTATCTCATTTGAAAATGTTTTACGGGTTTTCGCGTTTCGTTTTTGAGCCGAAACCGCAAACATTTTATCATAATAGAATTTTAGTCACCGCTAAAGTTGAATAATCATAATTTATGAAAGAAATTACCGTTCACGCGCCCGCGACCGTGGCAAATGTCGTTTGCGGTTTCGATTGTCTCGGTTTTGCGCTCGGCGCGCCGTTCGATGAAATGACGCTTCGTTTGACGGATGAAAAAACGGTCAGAATCATCAATCGCGACGAATATGATTTGCCGACCGAACCCGAAAAAAATGTTGCAGGCGTTGCACTTCTGGCGATTTTGGACACGATTGAAGGAGAAATCGGCTTTGAAATCGAAATCACGAAAAATATTATGCCCGGAAGCGGCGTCGGTTCGTCGTCGGCAAGCGCAGTCGGCGCAGTCGTTGCTGCCAATAAACTTTTAAACGACAGATTTTCGCGGGAAGAATTGACCGAATTTGCCTTAAAAGGCGAATTTCTCGCGTCGCAAGGACGACACGCGGACAATGTTGCGCCTTGTCTTTACGGCGGTTTTACGCTCGTTCGTTCGGTTTCGCCGCTCGATATTGTCGAAATCGATTTTCCGAAACTTTTCGTGACCGTGATTCATCCGCAGATCGAAATCAAAACTTCGGAAGCTCGGAAAATTTTGCCGACCGAAATTCCTTTGAAAAGCGCGATTCAGGCTTGGGCAAATGTCGGCGCACTGATCGCGGCTTTATCGAAAGGCGATTACGGTTTGATTTCGCGCAGCTTGGAGGATTTGATCGTCGAACCGGTCAGAAAATCGCTGATTCCGCATTTTGACGAAGTGAAAAACGCGAGTCTCAAAGCAAACGCGCTCGGCGGCGGAATTTCGGGTTCGGGACCGAGCATTTTTATGCTTTCGGAAACGCTCGAAACGGCAAACTCGGTCGAAAAAGCGATGCGCGAAGTTTACGGAAATACGAAAATCGACTTTAATACTTATGTTTCGGAAATTAACTCGGAAGGCGTGAAAATTTTGCAATAATCGGTTAAATTTTGATGCGTTGCGCATTTTAAAATTCCAAAAAAGTGAGTCTGTAAAATTTATGAAAACGATATTTTCGTTGCTGATTCTGTTGTTCGTTTCGGTAACTTTCTGTTTTTCGCAAAATAAAATGAAATATAAAATTGCACATATTAAAGAAGATTTTGCCGTCAGCGAACTCGAAAACAAGGCTTGGGAGAAAGCCGAAGCGGTCGCGATAAACAAATATTGGTCGGGCGAAAATGCGCCGAAATCGCGGCAATTCAAAACGAAAATTTTATGGTCTGACACAGCGGTTTACGTTCGTTTTGAAGCAAATCAGAAAGAGCCTTTGGTCGTTTCGGAAAAAGCGAATTTAACGACGAAAACGCGCGGACTTTGGGACCGTGACGTATGCGAAATTTTTCTTGCGCCGAACAAAGAAGAATTTCGCAAGTATTTCGAGTTTGAAATCGCGCCGAACGGCGAATGGATCGATCTCGGAATTCATCAAATGCCCGATAAACGCGAAACGAATTGGGATTATGAATCGAAAATGCAGTCGAAATCCGTAATCGAAAAAGACAAAGTTTGGATGGCGATAAAAATCGAATGGAAGGCTTTTGGTAAATCTCCGCAAGCGGGCGATATTTGGCTCGGAAATATTTTCCGTTGTATCGGAAAAGACCCGACGCGCGGTTATCTCGCTTGGTCGCCGACATTTACGAAAGAACCGAGCTTTCACGTTCCCGAAAAATTCGGCGAATTCGAGTTTGTAAAATAAAATTTGCCTGCGAAATAAACGAAAAGAACTAAAAAAAATAGTTTCTTTTAATATTTTCGTTACTTTCGTTTATTTCGCAGGCAAATTTTCTTATCCGACGATGAGTTTTTCGTAGATGATAAAACTTCCGAGTCCGAAGCTGAAAAGTCCGGCGCAAAGACGGATTGCTTTGTTTAATTGAATGAAATTCGTCGCTGTGAAATGAAACGGCAAGCCAATGATAAAGCTCATCAGCATCATTCCGCCGATCGAACCGATTCCGAAGATCAGAATATAAGCAAGCGCGATAAACGGCGAAGAAATCGTCGGCACGACGAGCAGCATCAAAGCCGCGCTGCCTGCCAATCCGTGAATCATTCCGATAAAAACCGAACGCGGGCTGAAACGATGATGCGCTTTTTCTTTTTCTTCGCCGTGCGTGTGAAAATGCGTGTGCGCGTGTTCTCCGTGTTCGTGCGTGTGTGCGTGTATCTCTTTTGCAGTAAATAATTTATAAAGCGCGTTAATGCCGAGCAAAATTAACATTCCGCCGACAATCGCTTCTAATTTTGCTTCGACCGCTTCGGAAATTTGAAGTTTCAGAAAAATCACCAAAGCACCAACAATAAAGAGCGAAATTGTATGTCCAACGCCCCACAAACCGCCGATGATCGACGCGCTGAAAAGACTTTTGCGTTCGGAAACGATCGTCGTGACAGCCGCTAAATGATCCGCTTCGACGGCGTGCTGAAGCCCGAGCAGAAAGCCGAAAAGCAAGACCGTAAATGTTGAAAGTTCGGGTGTTATTTCCATAAAAAAGTTTCAATCTTCAGGTTTCAAAAAATGAACTTTCAATCCAAAATCCGAAATCCAAAATCCAAAATCAAACTGTCATTCCGCCGTCAACGGCAAAAGTTTGTCCGGTGATGTAGCTCGACGCTTCCGAGGCGAGAAACACCGTGATTCCTTTTAATTCGCCTTCATTGCCGACGCGCGGAATGACGTTGTTTTCCTGAATCGAGCGTTCGTAAATATCGATCACGGCATCGGCAAGACGCGAATGAAAAAATCCCGGCGCGATTGCGTTGACGCGGATTCCTTTGCGTCCCCAGCTTGCCGCAAGTTCGCGCGTTAAACCGATAAGTCCTGCTTTTGAAGCGACATAACCGGCATAAAAAGGTCCGTTTGCGCTCGAAGTCAAACCTGCGATCGAAGCGATATTGATGATCGAACCGCTTTTTTGTTTGAGCATTTCACGCCCGACGGCTTGCGCCATCAGAAAACAGCCGGTTAAATTTACGTCCAAAACTTTTTGCCATTGCGCGAGCGGCATATCTTCGGGCATTGCGCCCCACGAAATTCCGGCGTTGTTTATTAAAATATCGACTTTGCCGAAAGTTTTGACGGTTTCGTCAACGACGGCTTGAACGTCTTCCGCCTTTGAAACATCGCAAACTTTTCCTGCGACGCTATAGTTATTCGCACGAAATTCTTCAACGGTTTCACTGAGCCATTCTTCGCGCCGCGCACAAAGCATTAAATTCGCGCCTGCTTCCGCCAAAGCTTCCGCCATTTCCACGCCGATTCCGCGCGAACCGCCCGTCACGATCGCGGTTTTTCCCGTCAGATCGAATAATTCTTTGATATGTTTTGACATAATTTTACGAACTTTTAGATTACCACAAATATAAAAATAAATGGCAAAACCGCTGTGCAAGTCTCTGCATCTAAAGCTAGAATAAAATTTATGAGCAAAACACAAAAAGAACTCGCTTTCTTGCGCGAATTTGCGATTGAAAGCGATTGGACAGAGCGTTTTACGGAATATTTCGACACGAAATTTGAATTTGAAAAACCCGATACGGTGCTTTACGTGAATGCGGGCGCGGGCGGTCACGCGATCGCTTTGGGCGAAAAACTTCCCGAAAATACAGTGATTTACGCGATCACGGACAACGACGATCTGAAAAATATTGCGCAGGCAAAAGCCGACGCGATCAAAGCCGATGTGCAGTTCGGCACGGATTATTCCATCGATAAATCCGATGTTGTGATCGGCGACGGGAGTTTTGTCAGACCTTACGAAATCGATAATTTTGTCGAAAAACTGATCGAATCTTCCGAAGATGAAGTCGTATTTTTTCTGCCGACAAAGGGAAGTTTCGGCGAGATTTTTTCTTTTCTTTGGGAAACGTTACTGGAAACCGATCTGGCGGAACACGGTGCGGAAGTGGAAAGATTGATCTCGGAAATTCCGACGATCGAAGAAGTTGTCGAATTGACAAGAAATCTCGGTTTAAGAAAGGTCGAACATTCGTTGCAGAACGAAGTTTTCGAATATAAAGACGGCGCGGAATTTGTAAACTCGCCGCTTGTGGCAGATTTTCTGCTGCCGATGTGGCTGGATTTCCTAAACGATGATGAAAAAGAAAAAGTCAGCAAAAAACTTGCCGAACTCATCGATGCCGAAACCGGAACGATTTCGTATTATTTTTCCGTCAAAAATACTTTGATCAGCGGCGTGATATAGCTGATACAAATGGCACAAAAACCGCAAAAATTAATGAAAATTTTCTTGTGATTTTTGTGCCTTTTTGCGGTTAATTAACTTGTTTTGCTTCGGCACGGCGACGCATTTCCGCCATCAATTCTTCATCGCTCATCGCATTTATCTGCGGTGCACTTGCATTTGAATTAAGCTGTTTTTGTTTTTCTTCCATTGCCGCTTCTTCTTCGGCTTCCCGCATTCCGTCCTTAAACGCCTTGCGCGATTGCCCGATAGATTTCGCAAGCTGCGGCAAGCGCGATGCCCCGAAAAGCAAAAACAAAACCGCAACGATCAAAATAATTTCTGTTGTTCCAAAGTTCATATCATTAATCCTTTACACGTTCGACGCGAAATTATACACAGAAAGTTTGTGTGTTAATTCGTAATCATAGCGCGTATCAAATAAATTTTCACGCAAACAGAAAGACTTCTGAGAAAAAAATTACTTTAAAGCTACTTATTTATTATCTTTCTTGACAGCAGCAAGAATATTATCTTGTGAAACTATAATTTCCCGATTATTTAACTTTACAATCACCGAAATTTTCAAATAGAAACTATAAAAGGCGAAACTATTAAAAGTACCGACTTTTAGTGGAACTATTTTACCTTGAGATATTCCCCAAGACTCACCCGCTATCGGACTGGAAGTTTGTAAATTAAGTTTTT
>DAITPE010000070.1:0-14144 GCA_036833775.1 Pyrinomonadaceae bacterium
AATAAAATTGCGGGCAGGTTATGCGTCCTGCCCTTTTTTATAAACCCCGTAGTCAACGCTGATTTGGAGAACGAATTTTCAGATAGGCAATCTGACCACAAATTATGGATTTCGCGTGTTGTCCATTCGCTCCTAACTTGACCGAGGCAGAAAGGATTTTAACATTAAGTTGTTTGTTTTGTGAAGATTTTTCTCAACGAACCGGACGCGGAAAACTCACAGGACTTTTGTTTCCGTTTTTATCGACGGCGCGAACGCCGAAAAAATAATTGTCTTTCGACATTCCTTTCATCACGAAATTCGTGACGTTTCCGACCGATTGCGAATTCGTCCAAACGGGCGAGATCGTATCGCGCCAGACGATTTCATAACCTGCAACATCGGCATCAGGCGAAGCGTCCCATTTCAATTCCGTGTCGTTTCCGAGTCTGGTTGTGACCATTCCGACATTTTTCGGACGCGCGGGCGCAAGCGCGAGTCGGGCAAGCGAAGCGGCGTTTACTTTCGTCACATTTGCGACGTAATCGAAATCGACATATTCGGGCGTGTCGCCGTAAAATTTGCCGTTTTCGGTGCGAACGTTTTGATGCTGATGATCGTAATCCTCATTCGTTTCGGTGATGCGGACTGCCGTAAACCCTCGTTCGAGAAACGGAATGTGATCGCCGCCGCGCAAATATCGGTCGCGCCGATAAACCATCGTCACGGAAAATTTCGGCGAATAAAGATCGGCTGATTCTTTGACGAAACGCGCAAGCTGACGCGAAGCCGAATCGTTTTCGCCGCCCGTTCCGCGCCGCGTGTTTGCTTCCTGTTCGGTTTCGTTCGACGGAACGCCTTCGGAAAATACGCGGACGGTTTGACGGTTTGCGGCATTTTTAAATGTCGTCACGCCGCCGATGATGTCGTTCGTAAACATTGCTTCGATGTTCATTTTTTTCTGCAAAGCTTGTTCGGCAAAATAAGCCGCGCCGAGCAGACCTTGTTCTTCGCCCGCCACGGTCATAAAAACGATCGTCGCGTCGAATTTCATTTTCGACATTACACGCGCCAATTCGATCACGGCGGCAGTTCCCGAAGCGTCGTCGTTCGCGCCCGGAGCATCGCATTTCGCGTCGCTTGGCGAAGTGCACATCGAATCGTAATGACCCGAAACGACATAAACTCTTGTCGGATCGGTCGCTCCTTTCAATGTCGCCACGACATTCGTTAAATTAGTCGGTTCGAGAACTCGTTTATTCGCCGTCGGTTGTTGTAAAAATGTCTGTTTTTCGACTTGCAGACAATTGCCGCAATCGTTTGAAATCTTTTGAAATTCGCCGAAAATCCAATCACGCGCCGCACCGATTCCGCGCGTCGGATTATCTTGCTCGGACAAAGTATTTCGCGTTCCGAACGAAACCAATTTGCGAATCGAAGTTTCGATGTTTTTTGCCGAAATTTCTTTCAACATCTTTTGAATTTCGGCATTCGGTTTTTCCTTCTTTTGAGCAAACGAAACAGTCGTAAAAACGAAAACTAAACACAAAGCGAAACAGATTTTTTTCATACGCCGATAATTGTAAATCAATTTTGCCGAAACTCTAAAATCGGTCGGAAAACGGGAACGCGGATCGGGCGGGTCAGGCGGATTTGCGCGGATAAAATTTAATGATTTAAGAAAAATTGTCCGCTAATAATTTTCTTTTTCGTGTTTTTTCGCGTTCTTTCGCGGGCAAATAAAAATTTTCGAATCAATCTGCCGAATCTGCCAAATCCGCGTTCAAGTTTTTAAAAATCCTACAATTTTGTTCCAAAACTTATGAAATTTAATTTTTTATAACATTTATCTTGCCGAAAGAAAATATTTCAGTTATGTTAGATTTTGTTCACTAAACTTGATGGAAAACGATTACGAAAGCGTTTCAAAAAACATTTATAACGAAATGTACGGGCGAAGCGGCGAACCGCTTGCGCATTACCGCGACGTTGCCGAAACCATCAACAATATGCCGCGCGAAGAACTTTTTCAGCGTCAGCAGGCGGCAGACCTTTCGTTTCTGCATCAAGGCATCACTTTCACGGTTTATGGGCGCGAAGAAGGAACCGAAAAAATATTTCCTTACGATTTGATTCCGCGCATCATCACGGGCGAAGAATGGGAAACCATCGAACGCGGTTTGAAACAGCGCATCACGGCGTTAAATCATTTTCTCCACGACATTTATCACGAAGAAAAAATATTAAAAGACGGCATCGTTCCGCGTGAATTGATCTACACGTGCAAACATTACAGGCGCGAAATGCGCGGCGTTGACGTTCCGCGCGGAATTTATATTTCGGTCGTCGGCAGCGATCTGGTGCGCCTTCCCGACGGAAGTTTTGCGGTTTTGGAAGATAACTTGCGCGTTCCGTCGGGCGTTTCGTATATGCTTGCGAACCGACAAGTGATGAAACGCGTTTTTCCGCGACTTTTCGGCAATTACGGCGTGCGTCCGATCGATCATTACGGACGGCAGTTATTAACGACACTTCGTGCGCTTTCGCCGCGTAAAGACCGCGAACCGAACATCGTTTTATTAACGCCCGGAGTTTTCAATTCGGCGTATTTCGAACACACTTTTCTGGCGCGTCAAATGGGCATCGAGCTGGTCGAAGGTCGCGATCTGCTCGTTCACGACAACATCGTTTATATGCGGACGACCGGCGGATTGCGCCGCGTTGACGTGATCTATCGGCGTTTGGACGACGATTTTATCGATCCGATCGCGTTTCGTCCCGATTCGCAGCTCGGCGTTCCCGGACTTTTCAACGCATATCGAAGCGGAAACGTCGCGCTCGCCAACGCCATCGGAACCGGAATTGCCGACGACAAAGCACTTTACGCGTATGTTCCGCGCATCATTCGCTATTATCTTGCTGAAGAACCGATCTTGCAGAATATCGATACTTTTCTGCTCGACGAAGTAGAGAGCCGCAAATATGTTTTGGAAAATCTGCACGAACTCGTCGTCAAAGCGGTCGGTGAATCGGGCGGTTACGGAATGCTGATCGGTCCGCATAGCACGCTTGAAGAACAAGCGGAATTTCGCCAAAGAATCATCGAAAATCCGCGAAATTACATCGCACAGCCGACGCTCGCGCTTTCGACCGCACCTTGTCTGATCGAAAACGAAATCACTTCGCGCCACGTCGATCTGCGTCCGTATATTCTTTTCGGCGACGAAATTTCGATCGTGCCGGGCGGATTGACACGCGTCGCGCTGAAAAAAGGTTCGCTCGTCGTAAATTCATCGCAAGGAGGCGGAAGCAAAGACACTTGGGTGCTATGGTAATTTGGGATTTGGGAATTTCAAATTCCAAATTCCAAATTCCAAATTTCAGATTTTCAAAGATTAAAAATTAAATCCGAAATCCGAAATCCCCAATCCGAAATCAAACCGTGTTATCTCGTGTTGCCGACAATTTATACTGGCTGAGCCGCTATCTCGAACGGGCGGAACATACGGCGCGTGTGCTCGATCTGACGTTGAATTTACTGCTCGAACAGCGGACTAACGAACCGCTTCAGGCGCGTATGAACCGCGTGATGGAAGGTTTATTCGCGCAGACTTTGCCTGAAAACGCGACGCTTTTCGAACTTACGGCGGAGCTTGCCTTTAATCCGAAAAATACGGCTTCGATCAGCTTTTGTCTGGCGAATGCGCGTGAAAATGCGCGGCAGATTCGTGAACAGATCAGCTCGGAAATGTGGGAACATCTGAACGGGCTTTATTTCAAAGTGACGCAAACGAGCGTCGAAGACGTTTGGTATTCGCAATCGATGCATTCGTTTTTCCGAATGGTCAAAGAAGGCGCACAGCTTTTTCAAGGTTTGACCGGTTCGACGATGAGCCGCAACGAATGCTGGCGTTTTCTGCAAGTCGGTCGTTATCTCGAACGCGCCACGTATAACGCGCATTTTCTTGACGTTCAAATTGCCGAACTTCAGCGCAGCGAACATTATCCAGTGATCTCGAAAGATTTTATGAATTGGGTCGGCTTGCTCAAATGTTTCACGGCTTTCGAAGCTTACTGCAAAGTTCACACCGCCGATCTGAAATCCGAACGCATCATCGAATTTCTGCTTTTAAACGCCGAATTTCCGCATTCCGTGAGGTTTTCGATTGACAAAATGAGCGAAGCGTTAAATTCTATCGAAGCGATGACGGAAACGAAACGCGCCGGAAAGCTGAAACGTCTGACGGGAAAATTGCGTTCCGAACTCGGTTACAGCCAGATCGACGAAGTTTTGGAATCGGGTTTGACCGATTTTCTGAACGGAATTCAAAGACAAACCGCGCGGATTCACGACGGCATTTACGACGTTTACATCGCTTATCCGATCGAAGAAGCGATCGCGCAATAAAAATGCATTTCGAGATTTTTCACTTGACCAAATTTCAATACAGCGATTTTGTCACCGAAAGCGTGATGGAACTTCGTATGCAGCCGCTCAACGACGATTTTCAATCGTGCGATGCTTTTTCGATCCGCCTGAAACCTTCGGCGCGGATTTTTGAGTTTACCGATCAATTCGGCAACACGGTTCAGCATTTCGACATTCCCGAAAAACACACGGAATTGGAAATAATTACAGACTCGAAAGTCGAAGTTTTCGGACGCGAACCTTTGCCCGAAAGTTTGCCTTTAACGGCTTGGGACGAACTCGAAAAAGCAATTTCCGAAGGCGATTTTTGGGAATTTCTCTTGCCGAGCCAATTTGCGCAATCAACGCCCGCGCTCGAAAAACTGAAAAACGAGATCGGCGCGACGCGTGAAAAAGACGCGCTTACTCTTTTGAAGGAAATAAATTCGTTTTTCAAAGCAAATTTCGCATATTCGCCCGAAACGACGAGCGTCGATTCGCCGATCGATCTCGCCATCGAAAATCGCGGCGGTGTTTGTCAGGATTTTGCGAACATTATGATCGCGCTCGTGCGTGAACTGAAAATTCCTTGCCGTTACGTCAGCGGTTATCTTTTTCACCGCACCGACGACCGCAGTCACATCGCACAAGACGCGACACACGCGTGGGTCGAAGCATTTTTGCCGAATTTAGGCTGGATCGGTTTCGATCCGACCAACGATTTGATCGTCGGCGACCGCCACATCGCCGTCGCCGTCGGACGCGATTACGCCGACATTCCGCCGACTCGCGGCGTTTTCAAAGGAAAGGTCGAAAGCCAATTAAGCGTCGCCGTCCGCGTCCGCCAAGCCGAAACCGGCGAAGAAGAATCCAGCGAACTCCACGCCGTCAAACGCAAAGGTTTTACGGTAATCTCAAAACCCGTCGTGCAGGAATCGCAGCAACAACAGCAGCAATAATAATTTATTTGATTTCAGACCAATTGTTTTCAGAAATCATCTTTAATAAATTTTCTGTTTCCGTTTTTTCAATTTTGCTCCATTCTTGTAATTGAATGGAATCATCAATCGAACTCGGTTGAAATAAAACGAGCCAATACAAACTTAGATTCGGACATTCGATCACATAAACGCCGAGCGCATTTTCAAAACTATCGAATTCGTCTTTATTTATAATTTCAGCCCACCGATTTTGCCGCAAATTTTCATAAAGTTTTGATTCTTTTGATTTATCGACACTTTCGGAACTGTATTTTCTGACGGCAAACGGAGCAATTTTGTGATTTCCGAATTTTTCGTTGCACGATGGGCATTTTTCAAAAATCCTGACAAGATGTTTGGCAAGAATTTTTCCGGCTTTAATCGAATCTGTTTCACCAAACCAAAACCAAAGCCAAGAATCTTTTAATTTATGCAAAAAACTCATTACCTTTTCAAAAAAGATGTAATCAATCTTCGTAATCTTTCTTTTTGCAATCGGGAACAGTGTCGTATCCCAAACTGTAATAACTGTGCCAAATGCGTTTTCCGATGAGCGGTTTGCCTCGCCAAACGGTCAGATGCAAACCTTCCATACTCGTGCATTGTCGAAAATATACTGGTTTTTTGTCGCCTTTCATATCGAGGTTGACGGTTTTTCCGTCAACTCTTGCTTTTTCCGCCGCATTGACAACGCCGAATGCGTAACCGCGATCGAGAAAACTTTTATCGTTTGATTTGAGCAAATAATCGGTCACGTCGATTTCGTCCAAAGTGCCGAAATCCGTTTGACGGCAAGACGATTTTTCGGCAATTTCCGCCTGCAAAACGTCTTGTCTTTCCTCATCCGAAACGATTATCTGCACCGCATCGCCGACTTTTAAGTTCGGATTACGGATTTTCAAACAAACGCTTTGTTTACCGCTTTGAACATTGCCGATCTTCAAATCAATTTCGTCGATTTCGGCTGAAGTTTTAGTGTCGGGCAGAGTCGGACTTAGCAAAACCGCCGCCGCATTTTGGGTGTTTTCAAAATTTTCGGCTCCGGTTTGACAGGAAATGATGAAGCTCAGAAAAAAGAGAGAAAATGTTAAAAAATATTTCATAAGTTTATTTAAAATCAAGAATTATTTTTCCAAAACATCGAAAGCCTGCAAACGATTTCCGTTTGCCGAATAAAGCAAACTCGCGGTTTCGTCGGTCGTAAACTGCGCGTCAGGTTCGGAAACTAAGATGAAACGCGAATCTTGTCCGGTGTGAACATTCACGCCGATCAAGCCTTTTTTATCGAACGGTTTCGGCAGATCGGTGTAAAAATACATATAATTTCCGCGAAGTTCGGACAGGCGTTTGCGGCGCAAGAAGTAATCCGAAAGTTTTTCGACTTGGCGAACGGGATCGATGCGGTCAAAAATACTTTCCTGAATTTCACCGCGCGAAGGCGTAACTTTTCCGACAACGCCGCCGATAATTTTGCCGCGAAGCTGCGACGGCGTGATGATTTGCAAGCCGTTCACGCGATTTATAAAATTCGGCGTTCGCGAAGCGATTCCGAAAACCGTGATTTGATTTGACAGATAATTTTTCGCCGAATTCGACGCCAAAGTCGTCAGATCGAACGAACCGAAACGCGAACGCAAACCCGACGAACGCAATCCCAAAATCGAACGCACCACACTCGCGCCGCGCGCAATATTTAACGCCGAAGTCGCCAAACCGCCGTAACGAAAATAAAGCGCGGTCGCCCGCAAAGCGATTCCTGCAACCACGCGAAAAACGCCGCGACTCGGAGCTTTATGTTTCACGCGCCAAAGTTCTTGGGAGCGCAGGCGGCTCGCCTGCAATGCGTTTGAAAAACGCGAAAAACCGTTTGAATCATTCAACGTATCTTTTCCGCCCTTGCTGACGCGCGGGCTTCTGCCGTCTATCTCAAAACTTGCAATTTCGTCGCGTCCGCCAACGACGGCGTTTCGGCGTTCGTTTATCAGAACGAATTGCGCTTTTTCGACGTCGTGTTCAAATTCGGAAATCTTTTTGCCTGTTCGCGCGTCAATGGTAATTAAATCGTCTTTGTCGGCGATCAAAATCGTGTTTGCGTCGGCAAAAACGAAATTCGTCAAACCTTTGTCCGCGCCTTTGTAACGCCACAAAGTTTTACCGTTTTTCGTGTCGATCGCGGAAACTCCGAATGAGCCTTTTTCTTCAATTTCGCCGTCTTTGATGCGCGTAAATTGTCCGCCTGTTCTGACATACAAAACATTTCCGACAACCGCCATTTCGGGCGTAACGCCTAAATCTTTCGCTTCCCATTCGACCTTGAAATTTTGGCGGTTGATCGCGCGGATTTTTCCTTTGCCGGAAGTGTATAAATATTTTTCGTCGAAAACCGGATCGGCTTCGGTCAACGCAAGTCCGCCTTCGTTGATCTTAAATTTCTCGCGTTCGCCGTCTTTTCCGGTTCTTGCGTCATACGAAGTCGCACCTTCGTAAAAAACGTAAAGGCGACCGTCGAGCATCAGCGGCGGACGATAATTGTCGAGCGTGTATGGAACTTCACCGTTTTCGACAAAGCGCGACGGCATCATTTGAACATCCGAATCTAATTCTTTTTTCCAAAGCTCGTCGCCGTTCGACAACCCGAAAACGTGAATCACGGGCGAGCGTTTGAATTCTTCACCGATCTTGCCTTTCGCTTTTTTGACCAAAACGACGGCGAGCAAATCTTGCGCAGGTTCGACCGCCAATTGCATTACGTCGCCTTTTACTTTGTCCGAACGCCACAAAGTTTCGCCCGAGATCAGATCGACTGCTTCCATCCGCGATTTATCGCCTTCGTCGGTCGAAACCAAAATCACATCGGTCGCGGGAACTGCCGACACGGAAGTTTCGTCCAAACCTTTCGTTTTTTTGCGCCAAATTCGTTCGCCCGTTTGCCCGTCAAAAGCATAAAGCGAATTTTCGCTGCCCGCCAAAACGATGCCGAAATCCGTCGTTTGATAAAAACGAAATTGCGAATCCAAATTCGCTTGCCAAACAGGCTGCGCACTTGAAGGAATCGCCGCGAAAAAGCACAAAAGACACAAAAGTAAAACCGAAACTTTCATGCCTTTGATTTTAGCATTGATAATCTAAATTTCGTTCAATATAATTTGGGCGAGGTTTGAAAATTCAATGAAGAAACTTATCCCGACAAAATCACAAATGATTACATTTCTCATGACATTAATTTTAGGAGTCGGCTTGACTTATTTAATTCTCAGTTATTTATTTCTGAACGGATATAAAAGTTATGTGAATACGCCTGAATATATTTTATATTTTATTTGCGAAAATGACCTTCTTTGTCGCGGTGAAATATGTTTACACTAAATTATCGAATTTGATACGCTTTGCTTTTCCAAACGACCACGACCGTTTGATTGAATTGCTCGGCGATATTTCTTAATCCGCTATCGAGATTTTTATATTCGTTCGAACTGCGCGAAACATTTGTGATCGGCATTCCTTGACGATACACGCTGTCGATCCAGACGGAATTTTCGTAACGGAAAGTTTTTCCGCCGACGTTTTTATTACCCGACATCTTTTTCGCTTTTGGCGGACCGCTTGCGCCGTTGGGAATGCTTCTGGTTGAAGCTTTATCGTCTTCAGCTACTTTTTTTTCATCAAGCGAAGGCTTTGGCGGTGCAGGCGCAGCGGCTGTAACCGAAGGTTTGCGCGGTTCTAAGTTTTCCCGTTCCGGTTGAGCCACCGACAAATCGGCTTTATTTTCCTTTTTAGCCAAATTATCGTCGCGGTCTTTTCTCACCGATTCATTCGCCGTTGGAGCTTGTTCGCCGCCGGTTATTAAACCATCATCCGACAATTTTCCTTTCGCTTCTTCTTTCAAATTCGGCGTCGCCGAAGTATTTGCAGGACTTGCCGCCGAAGCCGTATTCATCGCGGGCATCGACATATTTGTCGCCGTATTTGTCTGCATCATCGCGGAATTGCTCATCGCCGCTGTATTTGAAGGTGCGGTTGCCGAAGAATTAGTTGAAAAACCGGTTTCTTGATCTGCGCTCGGACCGCCTTTTGTTGCCGATTTGCTTTCGGAAACTTGTGAAATTTCGGAATTTTTACCTAAATTATTTTGGAAAATAATAAATCCCGTAAACACGCCGAACATAACGACGAGTGCGCCCATCGTGTAAACCAAATTTTGTCCGAAAAACAGTTTTCGATACCACGGAATCGCGGTTTCGACGAACGGCGTTTCGGCTGATTTTACGGGAACGATTTCTTCTTCCGAGTTTAAAAGAATCAGATTCGACAAGATTCGCCGACAGCGGTCGCAATCCGCCAAATGCGCCGTGTAAAGTTTTTTCGACTTTTCGGGCAAAGCATTTTCGGCAAAAGCGGAAAGCGTATCAGCATCCAAGTGCGTTTCGGAAACATTTGCCGTAAAAACGGCTTGATTTTCCCGCGCTTTTCGCAAGATCGCATCTATTTCTTTGTCGAATTCAAATTCCATTAATTAACAAAAAGATTTGGAACAACGATTGACGCAGATTTTCACGGATTTTGATTTAATTATTTATAAATCTGTGAAAATCCGTGTCAATCGTTGTTTCAAATTCTCAAAAATCTTCGGTTCAAATCTCTCAAACCAATTACTGAACGAACGTTTCAAAAAATTCTTGCACGAAAATGCAAATTATCAAGATCGTGAACAATTTTTCTAAATTTATTCCCAGTTTAGATGCCGTTTCCGACAGATAGTTTTTAACTTCTTTTTCGCTCCAGCCGTGTTCGTTTTTCAATATTTTTTCGACCGATTTGCGGATTTCTGTCTGCACGCGAACGAGCTTTCTGCTTGCCGTCGCTTCGTGAAAACCCAAGGTTGCGCCGATGTCTTTTAGCTTTAAATCGTCGAAATAATAAAGTTTCAGGATCAATTTGTCTTCCGCTTCGAGTCCGGCAATCGCATCTTTTAACGCCGCCGAAACGTCGCGCATCGCGTGTTTTTCGCCCAAAATTTCTTCGGGATTATCGGAATGCGAAACGACGTTTAAATTGTCGGTTTTTTCCGAAGATTCGTTTGCCAAATTTTCAAATTCACGATTTTCTTCGATTTGGACAAACTTCGATTGCTTGCGAAAACCGTCGATCGCAAGCTGCGAAACGACGGCGCGAAGCCAGCCGCCCAAGCTTCCGCGACCGGAATAATAAGAAAGTTTCGTCTTTAATTTGCCGTCTTTGTCGTGTTTTAAGCCGTAAAGTTCCGCCCAGATCGAGCTTGCCAAATCTTCGGCATCTTCCGCATTTGCCGAAATTTTCCGCGCCGCCGATTTCACCGTCGCATCGAAATTTGCGACCAGATCGTTCCAAGCCGTTTCGTCGCCGCGTTCGCAAGCCAGAATCAAACACAGATCATCGGCGCGAAGTTCGTCGATAAAATCCTTTATTTCAGCATTTGAAGCCGCTTCGTTATCACGCAGAAGATATTTTTCCAAAGCCTGAACAATACGCGAACGCAAATCCGCCGCCGTCAAACGGCGCGAATTTTCCGCCCGCGAGAGAAGTCGCACGATCGCTTCGTCAACAATTTTTTCGGCTGTCGGATTCACAAAAACTAAAGAAGTTTAGCAAACTTTCGGAACTTTTTATAAGTTTCGGTGTCTAAATTTGTTCAGCATAAGAAAATTAGACCGCTTTTTCATTATAATTCAAACAAAATGAAACGAATCTTTCAGATTTTCACTTTAACGATTTTGCTTTTCGCCGTTCAAAACTATTTCGGGCAAAACGATGAAAAAACTATTTATTGCCATTCTGTTTATCTTTCCCACGGCATAAAATTTCAGCCGAAACCGGAATATCCAAAAGCCGCAAAAATGGTTGGCGCGTCAGGAAAAGTTTCGGTGCAAGTCGTTTTTGATGAAGAGGGAAATGTAACGGAAGCAAATGCAGTTTCAGGACATCCTTTGCTTTACGCTTCATCGGTCAAAGTTGCAAAGGAAACGAAATTTTATCCTGTAACACTAAGCGGAAAAGCTGTTCGTTGTCGCTTGATGCTTGATTATAATTTTGTTGACGAAACAAAAAAACAGCAAGAAATTCCAATTATTTATGACTTAAAACCGAAAGCTATTTCAATGCCGAAACCTGAATTTCCGAACGGCGGAAAAAACGTCAGTGGAACGGTTTCTGTGATCGTGACGATTGACGAAGAGGGAAGTGTCATCAATGCCGAAGCCGTTTCAGGTCATCCGCTGTTAAGACCTTTTGCCGAAAAAGCCGCGATGAAAGCGAAATTCGAGCCTGTTAAACTTAGCGGAAAACCTGTAAAGATTCGATTTCCGATCGCTTATGAATTTAAACGTGAAGAATCTCAGGAATTAGTGATTAAAAAGACTCCTAAACTTCCAATCGTGAATGGTATGGCAAGAGTTTTACCGAAACCTGATTATCCGCAGGAAGCAAAAGATTTATGCGTTGGCGGAAAAGTCGAGATTGAAGTTTTAATTGACAGTGAAAGAGGCGATGTGCTTCTAGCAAAAGCAATTTCAGGTGACGAACTTTTGCGTTCCGTTTCAGTTGAAGCGTCTAAAAAAGCAAAATTCAATCCGCTGTTGGATATGACTCCGATAAAACTAAAGGGAATTATTGTTTACAACTTTCCCGTCGAAAAGAATTGTTTAAATGCAGGAATTGTAAATAAAAAAGCAATAAAAATTCCAATACCTCAATTACCGCATAGTAAAATTACAAAAGAAACAGAGGTGAAAGTTCTGGTTGTAATAGATGAAAACGGAAATGTAATTTCTGCCAGATTACAAACTAATGTTCATCCTTTATTGCGTGTTGCTTTTGAAAAAGCCGCACGTGAAGCCAAATTTAATCCAACATTGGATGTCGGAAAAATTAAAATAAAAGGTTTCATCGTTTATAAAATCAAACCCAACCGCACGATTGATACCGATATTGAACGCGATGACAAAAGTGTGATCGGAACGCCGATAAATTTGGTAAAACCGCCGAAACCTTTTTGTAATTGCAGATTCGGTGGACAAAATCCGAGCGTTTTAGTTGAAGCGAAGACTGACGAGCAAGGAAATGTCGTGGAAGCAAAAGCAATCAGCGGACATCCGATTTTGAAGAATTTAAGCGAAAAAGCCGCGCTCGAATCGAAATTTTTGCCGACATATATCAAAGCGAAAATATTGATTCAATACAATTTCGAGGCAACAGACGAAAGCGCGAGAGATGTGAGAATTAAGGATATTGAAATAAAAGAAGTGAAACTTTAAAGAGAATGGGACGCGGACGAACGCGGATTTAGCGGATTTTCACTGATTTAATAAAGCGTCTTTTAGATTTTTTCGAGTGTTGTTAAAAACTTTTCTGCGGTATTCGGCAGTTGTTCCGAAATTTAATAGTAAACCAACCTCGATTTCCGTGGCTTTGAGATAGTTTAATAGTTGTGCTTCATGAACTTTCAGCAAATTTTCGACGGCTTTTAATTCGATAATTACACAGTTTTCAACGATCAAATCTGCAAAATATTCACCGACTTCCTGATCGTTATAAAACACCTTGATCGGTGCTTGTTTAACTGCATTCAAACCCATTTCCTGCAATTCCAGAAACAGTGCATTTTCATAAACTCTTTCCAAAAATCCGTAACCGAGCGTGTTATAAACTTTGTAAAAAGCCTTTATGATTTGTCCTGTGATTTCGGAATGTTTGAGATTATCCATAAATTTATAAGAAATGGGACGCGGATGAACGTGGATTAAAGCGGATTTTTAAAGATTAAGAAATAAGCAATAATCTGTTAGCCAATTTCACCGTTATTTTGCACGATTACCGCAATAATTCAAAACTAACCATAAAAATATCCGTGCAAATCCGCCTAATCCGCGTTCATCTGCGTCCCATTCTCTTTACCGCAAATATTTCCGCAAAAATGAAATGATTTTATAGCCGTCGATGTAAACCCAAGGTTTTTCGCCGAGTGTGTAATGTCCGCAAGGGATTGAAACTTTGTCGTGTTTGATGCCGGTTTCGCGGAGAGCGCGGAGCATTTGGCGTGAAAGATCGATCGGAAAAGTCAGATCGTAGAGCGTGTAAATATAGCGTTGCGGGCGTTCGGGCAATTGGGCGAGCTTGTCCATATATGCCATTGGGGAAATCGGCAGCCAGTATTCGCGCAAATCTTCCAATGAAACGTTTTTGCCGATTCCTTCTTTGACGTGATATGTCGAAAGTCCGTTCCAGACGACGTCGGCGACGTAGCCGGAAACGTGATTGAAAACGCCTGCGTCTATTTGCAGATCGTGGACGAAGGCGAAAAATCCGACGCAGGAACCGATGCTTGTGCCGACGAGTCCGATCTTTTCGTAGCCTTGCTGTTTTAACCAGCGAACCGCCGAGCGCGTGTCAACGACGGCTTGGCGCAGCGATTGAAGAGTTTGCCCGACGTTCGGCGCAACGAGATAATCGGCGCGTTCGAGTTCGGGCGGCATCCGTTTTTCGTGATACGGCAAAGTTAAACGAAGTGCGGGAATGCCGACGCGGTTGAAAAGTTTGCACAGATCGAAATACGTTCCGGCTTTCGCGTTCCAGTGCGGAAGCACGAGAACGGCGCGTTTTTTATTGTCTTTGACGGGAAAGTAATGCGCGTAAACCGTGTTGTTTTCTTTGGAATTCGTTTCGATTCCGCTCGTCCAAGTTAATAAGTCCTGAGTCTTGAGTCCTGAGTCCTGAGTCAGTTTGTAATCGGTTATTTCGGGCGA
>DAITPE010000071.1:0-14136 GCA_036833775.1 Pyrinomonadaceae bacterium
GAAATGCAAATATTTCTTCAAATAAGAAATTTAAATAACTGTTTTATTCGTTTTCGGATGCCAGTAAAGCCGCACCGACAGCCGCCGCATTTTCGCCTAATTCGCCTTCGACGATATTGACGGTTTCAAACGAAGGCGCGAATGAAAGCTCCTTTGCCCGTTCTATGATGGCTTCCAAAACGAGATGTTTTGCTTCCATGATTTCACCGCCGACCACGACTCTTTCGATATTCAATAAATTAATAACTCCGGCAACTGCCGTGCCGACGTAAACGCCTGTCCGCTGAAGCATCATTTTGGCAAAATCGTCTTCTTTTTCGGCTTCGTTGATAATATCTTTGAGCGAAATTTGTTCTTCTTCAAACTGACTGAGCGACGTAGTGCTGTCTTGATGAAAACGGCTTCGCGTGCGGCGTATAATGTTTTGTGCGGAAGCTACGTCCTCGAGCTTCATTCCTTCGGAATTGATTGCCACATAACCGAATTCTCCGGCAAAACCGGAAGTTCCGTGCCAGATTTTTTCGTCGAAAATAAACGCGCCGCCGACTCCCGTTCCGAGCGTGGCGTAAAACATATTTCGGCTTCCGCGTCCTGCGCCGAGCCGAAATTCGCCGTAAGCGGCGGCATTTGCGTCGTTTTCGATGGTAATCTTTAATCCAGTCGCGGCGGCGAGTTCGCCTAACAAATCAACTTCGGAATGTTCGGGAATATAAGTCGAAAAAGCGACGCGTTTCGTTTGACGTTGGACGAGTCCGGGAACGGCAACTCCGATTTTTTCAAAATTTCCGAACTTTTCCTTTAAAGAATTGATGAAGCTTTTCAATTGTTCGAGTAACGGCTGCGTGCGATCCGTCAAAACCTTGCTCGTGCTGACGATATTTCCCTCCGCATCCAAAAGAACGGCTTTGAAAGCCGAGTTTGAAACTTCGAGTCCGACCGATTTATTTGCTGAATTTGCGGGATCACTCATTATTTTTTCTAACCTTATTTTTGTATAAACGTGCAGAAACTAACGAGATTTTAGACACTCGCCCGTAAACTGTCAACCAATTCATTTCAGATAAATGCAAGAAGTTTTTCACTTTTGCTAATAAATATTTTGTTTGACTGTCAGGCTTTTGAAAGTTACTCTTTGAAAAGTTGATTTTTATGGAGCAGCTTTCACAACTCATCGAGCAATACGGAATTTACGCCGTTTTTGCGCTTTGCACCGTCGAAGGCGACATTACTCTCTTGATTTCGGGCGCGATGGCGCACAGCGGATTTTTTGGAAATCACAGTTTTATACAGGTTTTTCTTGCCGGAACGCTCGGCGGCGTAATTGGTGATAGCTTCGGTTACGCGATCGGACGCATCTTTCACGAAAGCGTCAAAAATTACCGTTTCTACAAAATGGCGCAGCCGCGCATTGAAAGACTAATCGAAAAATTCGGCGGATTTGCGATCATCATTTCCAAATATATTTACGGTATTCGCGGCGGAATGTGTCTTTTTTACGGCATCGGGCGAATGCCTTATTGGAGATTTTTGATTCTCGACACGATCAGTTGTTCGACGTGGGTTTTGATTCTTGCAGGCATCGGGTATTTTTTCAGCGGTGCGATCACGTCGATCATCGGTGATTTCAAACAGGTCGGCATTGCGCTTTTCTTTGTTTTACTCATCGGAATCATTATTTTTTACACAGTTGAAAGATACTGGCTTTCCGAAAAAGTGGAAGATGCCGATCCTGAAACGATTGAAACGATTCATAAAATCGAGGAAAAAATCTTACAAGTTGAAGAAGCCGCACAGGAAAAATTTTACGAACTCGGCGAAAAACTTCATTTGACCGCGCCGCCGAACAGCGAAGAAATTCCGCCGACCGAACAAAAAGAAGTTTCAAAAGCGGCGAAAAAATAACTTCCGCACTATCAACAAACAGTAAATTAAGTTAATATATTCCGTTATTTAGATAATCATTTCTGATACTAAATTAATCAAAAAAAACTTAAACCGAATTTCAGAGGAAATAATTAGTGATAATCGAATCATCTGCTCCGACAAGAGTTGATCTTGCAGGCGGCACCATTGATATTCCGCCGCTTTTTCTTTTTCACGAAGGCGCGGCAACCGTAAATTTCGCCGTCAGCTTGATGGCAAAATGCCGCATCGAAACGCGCAACGACGACAAGATCGTGCTTGAATCAATCGATCGCGGCGTCAAGTTTGAAACGTCTTTTGAGCATTTTCACGAACTCAAAAACGAACCGCGTCTCGAACTTCTTGCAAAGCTCGTCTATTTTTTCAAACCCGAAACCGGATTCAATATGATCACCGAATCGGAAGCTCCGGCAGGCGCGGGACTTGCAGGTTCTTCGACGCTGAACATCGCCTGCATCGGCGCATTGAACAGATTGGTCGGTAATCGCTACGCGCCCGAGCGTTTTATTCCGATCGCGGCGGCGGTCGAATGTCAGGTCATCAAAGTTCCGACGGGTTATCAGGATTATTATTCGGCGCAATACGGCGGCGTTTCGGCAATTCATTTCGCGCCCGACGGAATGCACCGCGAAGCACTCGACATCGACACGGAAACTTTGCAGAAACGCGTCGTCGTCTGCTACACGGGCGAGCCGCGCAATTCGGGAACAAATAACTGGGAAATTACGAAACGCCACATCGACGGCGACAAAGAACTTTTCGATATTTTCGAAGGCGTGCGCGATTCTTCCCTTTCAATCCGCGAAGCACTTTTGGCGAACGATTGGGAAAAGGTCGGCGAGCTTTTGCATAAAGCACATCCGCATCGCAAACGTCTTTCGCCGAACATTACGACGCCGCAAATGGATTTATTAATTGAAAAAGCTTATGCCAACGGCGCGATCGCGGCAAAGGTTTGCGGCGCGGGCGGCGGCGGATGCATCGCGTTTTTCTGTGAAGAAAACGAACGCGAAGCGGTCGAAAAAGCTCTGGCGGAAGAAGACGGCGCGGAAGTTTTGGATTGGAAACTCTGCAACGACGGTTTAGTTGTAAATGAAGTCTCGGCGGAAGCTGTTTAAAGTAAAAAGTAAAAAATTAAAAGGCAAAATTTGACCGGATTCCGTCATCATACGCCGCGAAAAGTAATGTTACGAACTTTTACTTTTCAATTTTTAATTTTTACTTAAACTGTCTCTCCCCCGAATAAAATCAAGGAGACAAGCTATGAAGAAATTTATTTTTTTAACGTTATTTTCGATATTTGCATTGAGCATTTCGGCATTTGCACAGGAAAACCGCTACGGTTCGACGCGTTTGAACAATTACGCCGACGACCTGAAACGCGCGACGGTCGATCTGGCTGACCGCACTTCGGAAAGACTCAGAAACGGTTATTCCGTCAGCCGCAGCGACATCGAAGAAGCATTTACCGCCGCACAGCTCGACGCAAGCGCAGGACTTTTTCAAGATTTGGTGCGCGGAAACAATAATTCAAACAATCTGCGTGATGCCGCTTCGCTGTTGAGCGAACTGATCCGTAAAGCACCAAGTTACGGCTCGAACAACAATCTTTGGCGCAACGCCCGAACCGCAGTTGACAACATCAACCGCGAGATTGGAAACGGCGGCGGATACGGCGGCGGTGGCGGCTATGATAACGACAATAGTCCGATCGTCGGTCGCGCATATTGGCGTGGAACGGTTGATGACCGCGTCCAACTCGTTTTGCAAGACAGAAATTTAAGAGTCGATACCGTTTCGGGCAGACCTTATACCGACAACAATCACAGTTTTACGGCTTCGCTCGGCAGAGATGTAATCGTCGAGGTCACTAAACAAAAAGGTCGCGGCGACGTTCGCGTTGTCCAACAGCCTTCGAAACAAAACGATTACGTCGCAATCATCGAAATCGCCGACACCGACGGCGGCGCGAAAGAATATCAACTCGAAATCTTTTGGAGAAGAAGACGCTAGAATTTGAGGGATGAAGGATGAAAAATGAGGGATGAAAAATAAATTTCGTCCCTCATTTTTTTTGTCTCGATTTTGTTTTTACAACCATTGCGACGAAGATCGAAATAAGTTCGTTCGTTTCATCGCAAAGCGGTTTGAGTTTGTTTTCAGCGACAAATTCGCCTTCGACGAGTAAATCCAGCCAATACAAACTTTCTTCCAGTTCTTGAAGAACGCCTTCGCATTTACTGATAAAATCCGCATCCGATTTTGCGCTCCGGGCGAAGTTCCCGAACGAACGAGTTGATGAGTGATGATATGAACCGCGCCTTTTTTCGGAAGTGCTTCATACAATTTGATGATTCTTAAAGCATATTGCTTCAGACGTTTTTTCAAATCTCGACTTTTCTTTTCATTTTCAGTATTTATCGAATCATCTTGGTTTTCATCCTTCATCCCTCATCCTTCATCCTTCAACTGTTTCTGCGATTTTCTTTGTTAATGATCGAAAAATCGCTCTGCCGTCGTTCGAGCCGAGCAAGCCTTCACAAGCGCGTTCGGGATGCGGCATCATTCCGAGAACATTTCTGTTTTGATTGCAGATTCCCGCAATATTTGAACGCGCGCCGTTCGGATTCGCTTCGTCGGTGACTTCGCCGTTTTCATCGCAATAGCGGAAAACGATCTGACCGTTTTCTTCGAGTTCGTGAAAAGTTTCGTCGTCGCAAACGTAATTGCCTTCGGCGTGCGCGATCGGAATCGAAAGAACTTTGCCGCTTTCGACCTCGCTCGTAAACGGCGTGTTTTCATTTTCGACGCGTAAATTAACGTGTTTGCAGATAAAATGCAGATTTTTATTGCGAATCAACGCGCCGGGCAATAATCCTGCTTCGCAAAGAATCTGAAAACCGTTGCAGATACCGAAAACGAATTTTCCCTGCGCCGCAAATTCTTTGACCGCCTTCATCACGGGCGAAAATTTCGCCAGCGCACCGCAGCGCAAATAATCGCCGTAGGAAAATCCGCCCGGAACGATCACCGCATCGTAACTGCTCAGATCGGTTTGTTTGTGCCAAATAAAATCGACCGGCTGACCGACGTGTTTCGAAATCACGTGATAAGCATCGTGGTCGCAATTGGAACCGGGAAAAACTATAACTCCGAATTTCATGATTTTGTCCTTTGTTTTTTGTCCTTTGTCCGTTGCAATTCTCGTCTTTATTACTAAATCGAAACGCGAAGAACAAAGGACGAAAGACGAATAACTAATTTACAATTTCAACTTTGTAATCTTCGATGACCGGATTCGCCAAAACGTCTTTTGCAATTTTTTCGGCGGTTTCTTTGGCTTCCGCTTCGGAAATATTTTCGTCGAGCACGATCTCAAAATATTTTCCCTGACGAATGTCGGCGATCTTTTCAAAGCCTAAAAGTTCCGCCGAATGATGAATCGCTTTTCCCTGCGGATCGAGCACGCTCGGCTTTAATGTGACATAAACTTTAACTTTCATAATATATTTTCAAATCAATCAAAATAAATTTTAGATTCTTACGCAAATTCTTGTGTAAATCAACGTTCTATGTTAAATTTCACGCTAATAAATGTTCTAATTAGCAACCGAAACAAATAATTAAGGAGAAAACTTTTTATCTATGCAAAATCAAAAATCTGCCCTTGGGCTTGATGGCAACATCGCAGCTTTGATCGGATACATTATCGGCATCGTTGCGCTTATTCTGGTCTTTATCGAAAAAGACAACAAATTCGTTCGTTTTCATGCACTGCAATCCGTATTTTTCCACGTCGGATTTTTCGTTCTTTATTTCGTACTTGCAATCGTGATCGGCATTCTTTCACAGGTTGTTTCAGCATTCGCATTTTTAGGCTTATTGCTTCTTCCCTTGTGGCTCGTCTGGTTCGGCGGAATGATCTTCCTGGCGATCAAAGGCTATCAAGGTTCGATGTTCAAATTCCCCGTTATCGGAAACATCGCCGAAAATATGAGCAACAAATAATCTGCAATCAAATTAAAAACAAAAAAACGAGAGTTTCGGCTCTCGTTTTTTTCTTTAAATTATTTGAAAACTCTCTCGAAAACTTTCCCGACATTTCGCAAATAATGTTTCACGTCGAAAACTTTTTCGATCTCTTCGACCGACAATTTGGCGCGAATGTCTTTATCGTTCGACACCAAATCTTTATATTCGCCGCCTTCGTCCCAAACTTTCATTGCGTTTCTCTGCGTGTAAACGTATGCGTCTTCGCGCGAAACGCCTTTTTGCGTCAGTGCGAGCATCAATTGTCCGCTGAAAACCAAACCGCGTGTCAGATTCAGATTTTTCAGCATATTTTCGGGATAAACAACGAGCGAATCCAATAACGAAGTCGTTTTCGCCAAAATATAATCGAGCGCGGCAGACGAATCGGGCAAAACGATGCGTTCGGCTGAACTGTGCGAAATATCGCGTTCGTGCCACAGCGCAACGTCTTCCAAACCGACGATCGCGTTTGCGCGGACGGTGCGCGCCATTCCGCAGATTCTTTCCGAAAGAATCGGGTTGCGTTTGTGAGGCATCGCGCTCGAACCTTTTTGTCCCGTTTTGAATTTTTCCTGCGCTTCACGGACTTCGGTTCGCTGCCAATGACGAACTTGCAAAGCAATTTTTTCTAAACTCGAAGCAATGATCGCCAAAGTGCAAAGATATTCGGCATAACGATCGCGCTGAATAACCTGCGTCGAAACGTCGGCGGCAGAAATTCCGAGCTTCGCGCAAACTCTTTCTTCGACATCGGGCGCAAGATGCGCAAACGCACCGACCGCGCCGGAAATCTTGCCGACCGAAATTATTTCCTTCGCTTTTTCGAGCCGCGCTTTGTTGCGCTGAAACTCCGAATACCACAACGCCCAACACAAACCGAAACTCGTCGGTTCGGCGTGAATTCCGTGTGTGCGTCCGATCTGCGGCGTATCTTTGAATTCAAAAGCGCGGCGTTTCAAAACTTCCAAAAGCGCGTCAATTTTCGGCAAAAGAACATCGCAAGCTTCTTTCAAAAGCAAAGCGTTTGCCGTATCAACCACGTCCGAAGACGTTAAACCGTAATGCACGAAACGCGCCGCATCGCCGATATTTTCAGCCAAATTCGTCGTAAAAGCGATCACGTCGTGATCGGTCGTTTTCTCGATTTCATTCACGCGTTCGACCGTAAAAGCGGCTTTCGATTTTATTTCCGCAAGCGCGTCGGCAGGAATGATTCCGTCCTCGGCGTGAACTTCGCAAACGGCAATTTCTACATCCAACCATTTCTGAAATTTGTTTTTCAGCGTCCAAATCGCGCCCATTTCGGGCAATGTATATCTTTCGATCATAATTTCGGAAAAAAGATATTATTACTTTTCGACTCGGAAAATGGAAATTCCTTTTGGCAGTTTTTTTCGAGGAATGGAAAGCAAATTTGGCAGATTCGGCAGATTCAAATGAATTTTATGACTCAGAAACTCTTCAGCAATATGTAGAGTTTTCTTTGCGAACTTTGCGCCTTTGCGTGAAATTATTTGCTTTCAGGCTAGCCAAAAAACTTTATCAGATTTTCTCACGCAAAGGTGCAAAGTTTTTTCTGACTTTATCCGCGACAATCCGCCTGATCTGCCCGATTCGCGTTCCAAATTCTTTTCCCGAATTTTTTGTTGTAGAATTAAAGTTTTTATGAGCAACAGAAATTTAGGTATTGCGATCATCGGTTTGGGCGGCGCGGTCGGTTCGACGATGGTTGCCGGAATCGAACTTCTCAAAAAAGGCAAAATTGATAAAACGGGTTTGCCGCTCGCGGATTTAAACGCTGAATTGACGAAAAATTTGGCAGATTACGAAAACATCACGTTTGCGGGCTGGGATTTGTTCGGCGAACATCTCGCCAAAGCGGCGGAAGAACATGAAGTTTTGACCTTGAAACAATTCGCGGCAGTCGAAGAAGAATTGCGGCAAATCAAACCTTGGCGCGCTGTTTCGAATAAAGAATTTCTCGCTAATATCGAAGGCGAAAACACCGTTTCAAACAATTCGCACCGCGAAATTATCGAAAAGATTCAAACAAATCTGCGCGAATTTAAAGCTGCTTGCGATTCGGTCGTCGTGATAAATCTCGCTTCGACCGAAAAATTGGCGGATGAAGGCAACGAGATTTTCAATTCGCTCGCCGATTTTGAAAATGCTCTCGATGCAAATGCAACAGAAATCAGTCCTGCGATGCTTTACGCTTACGCCGCGATTGCCGAAAACGTGCCTTACGGAAATTTCACGCCGTCGGTCGCCGCAGACATTCCCGCGCTCGTCGAATTTGCCGAAAAAAACTGCGTTCCGATCGCCGGAAAAGATGGCAAAACGGGACAGACGATGATCAAAAGCGTTCTCGCGCCGGCTTTCAAAACGCGCGCTCTGCACGTCGAAGGCTGGTTTTCGACCAACATTTTAGGCAACCGCGACGGGCTTGCGCTTTCAAATACCGATTCGCTCGCGTCGAAAATCAAAACGAAAAGCAGTTTGCTCGACGATATTCTCGGCTACGAAGTCGAAGATCATCTCGTTGACATCCGCTATTACAAACCGCGCGGCGACAACAAAGAAGCGTGGGACAACATCGACTTGAAAGGCTTTCTCGGACAGCAAATGCAGTTAAAAGTAAATTTCCTATGCAAAGATTCGATCCTCGCCGCGCCGTTAGCAATTGAAATCGCCCGCTGTTTAGACTTAGCCAAACAACGCGGCGAAAAAGGCGTTTTAGAAGAAGTCGGCGTATTTTTCAAAATGCCGACGACCAAATCAAAAGACAAAAAAGCCGAAAACGCGCTTCACAAACAGGAAGATATTTTATTGAATTGGTTAGCAAAATAGGCGGAAACACGACCGCAAGGGAGTGTGCCTCAAGCCAACCCAAAAAACCGAATATTTGCGACACAGGCGGAAGTGCAAACTTGCCGAATTGCTCAACTTGAAGCACGCTCCCTTACGGTCGCGTTTCCGCCTGATAGCTTTAAGTTTTTTTATTTAGCTCAAACGGCAAAAGTCCTTGACCATACAAAACATAGTCAATTGCCCCATCCACATGATGTTTTTTCCATAGGTAGCGATTACTTCCGCCGCGTGACCAAACTTTAGTGTCTTTTATAATCAAGTATTTTTCCTTGAGTTTTCTAGTCGCGTGAGCTTTAAATCCGTTTATGATTATTTCGGGTTTTACATTTGCGGTAACAACGGCGTGAAGATGGTTGGTTCTGACATTTACGGCTAACAAATTGTAAGCACGAATTTTGTAAGTTTCTTTGATAGATTCTTCGACGGCTTCGCGTTGTTTTTCATCGAGCAGAAAAACTTCATCTTTCATATTTTCGCCCATCCGTTTGGTCAATTTTTCATTCGGTGCAACTTTCGGTAAACCGTAAACATTCTTTCCGTGAATATCCACCGAACCGCGTTCATCACCGTGAAGCCAAGTCCCATAAGTGCGGATCGTGATGAGATAGGCTAACGGAAATTCATTGTCATCCCAATTTTCCATAAAAAACAGGCAGAAATACGACCACAAAAGTAACAGGCGGAAACACGACCGCAAGGGAGTGTGTTTCAAGTTGAGTAAGCTAAGGCACGTTCGCTCACGTTTCCAAGTGTATGCTTCCAAGAATAGGCACGCTTCCTTGCGGTCGCGTTTCTGCCTGTATACCACAAAAGCACGCTTCCTTGCGGTCGCGTTTCTGCCTGTATGCCACAAAAGCACGCTTCCTTGCGGTCGCGTTTCTGCCTGTTTTTTTAACTTGTCGGCGGTGTCGGGTCGCCCTGTCTGTTCGGAGATTTTTTGACGTGGCGGGCGGTTTTCCATTGGGATAATTTGACGGGATTGTCGAAATAGACGTTGTGCATTATCGAATCGAGGATTTTTTCGGCTTTCATTCCTTCTTCGATTCGTTCGTCGATTCCGGCAGTTGCGCCGACGGTTTCCATTTGTCCGCTTGCCTTGGCATTCATCGCGGCTTCGAACGCGTCGATGTCGGCTTCGAGTTCATCCGCCAAAGTCGCGGGAATTCCCAACGCTGCAAAATCAGCCGCAAAACGACGCGCTTCTTCGACGAACTCGCGGGCGGTTGCGAGTAGGAGCAGATCATTGTCGCTGTCGGGAATGCGAAACAGACGACTTAAACCCGGATCGTCAATGTTCAGAGTGCGAGCCGAGCGCGAATATCTTTTCAATGTTTGGCGGATTTCTCTGCGAAGCACTACTTTCTGCTCGACCGCACGACCGCTCGCGCCCGAAACCTGCGTCGCCGAATCCGTTTCCAATGCCGCGATCACCGAACGCACGATCACAAAATTTGAAGCAGCCAACGGCAAATCTTTATAATCATCGGAATTTTCCGTATCAAACTGCGCCGTCGCAATAAACATATTCAAAATATTTTCTTCTCTCTCGGTCATATCCGTAATACTCCTTTATTTTATATAAATTTCTTCTTATAAAATCATCGGTAAACGCACTCAACCAATCGGTAACCCGTCTCACCTCGTCGGTAACTCGTCTGCACTCGTCGGTAAACGATCTGCACTCATCGGTAAACGATCTTCACTCGTCGGTAAATGAAATTACCTCATCGGTAACTCATCTTCACTCATCGGTAACTCGTCTTACCCAATCGGTAAGTCATCTTACCTAACTGCTGCGTCATCTCATCTCATCGGTAAAAATAATTTACGGTTCTCTAACGGCTGAGATGACTTGGCGCGAAGCCGATAACACGCAAGTTTAGCGAAATAAGACAACGTGATAACAAAGTCGCTGTTTTGCCCTCGCGTCTATTGAATTGTTGGATTGCACCTCTCGCAAATAGCTACTGTCTTCTAGCCAATTGCACATTGTCCCATAATTTTTCACCTGAAACTCTTGCCTTGCCTTTGAATAAATTATCATTTTCTCTTTTTAGCGAAACATTCATACTCAAACCTTCAATTCTGAAGCTATAAGTTCCACCGGAAAACTTAATAGAGGTTATGTTAAATTGTTCACCCGAAGCATTTGTGTAACTTCCGGTAATATTGTTTCCGCTCACTTTAAAGCTGACCGAACGGGTGTCGCTTGAATCGCTTGTTTTGCTTAACTTCCAATCTCCAATAAGTTTACTTTTCTGTGCTTGTGCATTAAAAGTCCCAAAAAACATTAAGCCAAGAAAAACAATTGAAATGAGCATCAACGATTTAGGTAGTTGATTGTAATAATTTTTCATAGAAATTTCTCCTCGTCGAATCTAAGATTTTCTTACGGTAAAGGCTTCATTTGTTGTCGCCTATAAGGATTTTCTAAATCCTTTAAATCTATTACCCAACGTCTGCCGATAGAATCTCTACAGCTACTAGCAAACGCCCAAGATAATTCCTTTAACTTGTCTGTCCTGTCCGGTTCTGACATACACTCTGTATCCGAGCCGTCGAGTTTATCAAGACAATTACGGAAATTGGTTTTTGCTAGTGCTACATCCTCGTCTTCAACTGTTGCAAGTTCTCCAAGATACATTTCTCGAAAACGCTGTTCTGCAATTTTACGCTTGGGATTTTCGGGCGGAAGCATCGCTATTGCGGATGCGGCAGCAGAGGCTTCAAAATATACTGCTAATTGTTTGTCCAAAAAAGGCTTTTTAGATTCTCTTTCTTTAGTTTCAGCCTCGCGCTTACCAGCTTCAATTCTTTGACTTTCTTCTTTAGCTTTAGCGTCTCTGTCTTTTTGTTGAGCAATGTAAAATTGTTGGATACTCAATAAAACACCTATAACGGCTACCATCACGGTCAATAAAGGAAGAAATTGTAATAGCTGATATTTCCAACTCCCTTTCCGGCGCAAATCTCCGATTTCAAGGTTTAATTTTGCAAGTTGTGCTTCTTCGATTTGAGATTTTATTTGTGTATTTTCTTCAGATTCCATTTTTTTAATTAACAGTATGTTTGAGCTAAACCATGAGAAACCGAGCCATTCGGCACAACACTCTTACTCGCGTGTTATGCGGATTGAACCGTCATAATTCCCTGATATGCAGAATGATTATACAACGATTTTTGGCGATTGCAATATTTTTTTCGCGGCGTTTTGAGTTCCGTTTTGAGACGTGTTTCTGTTGTTCACGATCTGCTTTTAAGTGCAAAATGGTCAGGTTTTATACGCTCGTTTGCGGTTGCGCTTCCGGCTTCGATCTTATAATTGTTTTTCTCTTTCGAGAATCTCTTTTTTGCGTTCAACGCCCCAACGGTAGCCGCTTAAATTGCCGCCTTTGCCGATGACGCGGTGACACGGAATGACGAGCGCGACGCGGTTTGAAGCGCAGGCGGTTGCGACGGCGCGGACGGCGTTTTTATTGCCGAGAGTTTCGGCAACGCCCGAATATGAAACCGTTTCGCCGTATGGGATTTTCCGCAAAATGTCCCAAACGCGCATTTGAAACGCCGTCGCCTGCAAATCCAAAGGCAAATCTAATGTCTTGTTTTTGCCTTCCAAATTTAAGAGAATCGCTTCGACATATTCCTTTAAGTTCGTGTTTTCTTCCGCGATCGAAGCGTTTTTGTATTCGCTCGAAAGATTTTCTTTGAGCGTCGTTTCATCGTCGCCGAACGTCACGGCGCAAACGCCTTTGGCGGTTCGCGCAACCAATAATTTGCCAAGACTGCAATCTGTGATCGTGTAATTTATCTGCATATTTTTACCTTTTTTCGCGTAAGTTTTCGGCGTCATTCCGAGCTTTTCTGAAACATTTTCATACAAACGGCTCGGCGAATTGAAACCCGCTTCATACATCGCGCTCGTCACGTCCGCGCCGCTTTTGATCTCGCTTTTAAATTTTTCGAGACGCTTTAATTCCGCAAATTTCTTGGGCGAAACGCCGATGATTTCCTTGAAAACCTTCTGCAAATGCGCCGCGCTTAAATTCAATTCCGCGCTCAAATCTTCGAGCGAAATGTTTTCTTCTTGTTCGAGCAATTCGCAGGCGCGAAGCACGATCTTTGTTTGTTCGCCGATCGTTTCGCTTTTCGGTTGGCAACGCAGACAAGCGCGAAAACCGTTCGATTCGGCGCGTTCAAAATTCTCGAAAAACGAAACATTTTCGCGTTTCGGCAAGCGCGACGAACACGAAGGCTTGCAGTAAATTTTTGTCGAATTGACCGCGTAAACGAATGCGCCGTTAAATCTCGCATCGTTGTTTTTGACGGCTTTCCAATAAATTTCCGTTTCCATAGTTCAAAGTTTATTAGATGTAAAAACTTAAATCTATCCGAAAATTGTGCGGTAATTTTTCTTCTGCGTTAGAAAATGAATTTGTCGGCGAATCAATGCTAAAATCTTTCTCGAATAATATGAAAAAAATTCTTTTCGCGGCTTTTCTTCTGCTCAATTTTGCAACGATTTTTCCCGCGCAAAACGGTAAAACGACTTCCGGCAACCCGATTTTGCAAGGTTGGTATGCCGACCCCGAAGCGGTGATCTTCAAAAATAAATACTGGATCTGCCCGACGTTTTCGGACAAATACGAAAATCAGACGTTTTTCGACGCGTTTTCATCGGACGACCTTGTAAATTGGAAAACGCACAAACGGATTCTCGACGCGAGCGCGGTAAAATGGGCGAAAAAGGCAATGTGGGCGCCCGCGATCGTCGAAAAAGACAAGAAATATTATTTGTTTTTCGGCGCGAACGATATTCAAAACAACGACGAAATCGGCGGAATCGGCGTCGCGGTCAGTGACAAGCCCGAAGGTCCGTTCAAAGATCATCTCGGAAAGCCTTTGATCGACAAATTTTACAACGGCGCACAGCCGATCGATCAGTTCGTTTTCAAGGACAAAGACGGACAATATTACATAATTTACGGCGGCTGGCGGCATTGCAACATCGGCAAACTTAATAAAGATTTCACCGGAATCGTGCCGTTTGCGGACGGAAATTTGTTCAAGGAAATCACGCCCGAAAACTATGTCGAAGGTCCGTTTATGTTTATCCGCAACGGAAAATATTATTTTATGTGGAGCGAAGGCGGCTGGACGGGACCGGATTATTCGGTCGCTTACGCGATTGCCGATTCGCCTTTCGGACCGTTTCAAAGAGTCGGGAAAATCTTGGAGCAAGACGCAAATATCGCGACCGGCGCAGGTCATCATTCGATCATTCACAATGCGAAGAAAGATCTTTGGTACATC
>DAITPE010000072.1:0-14125 GCA_036833775.1 Pyrinomonadaceae bacterium
GATCATTTTCCGCGTCGCTCTGCGCTGTCTGCGGGAAACGGTTCATTTCCTGCAGACAGCGCAGAGCAACTCCGATGCTTTTACAAAATCGTTTCGTTTTTCCGACTATGAAAGCGTGATTTCCGCGTTGTCGGAAAACTGTCCAACCTCTTGGTTGTCATCGACGAAACGGGCGCGGATGTCGCCGGCTTCGGGAACGCCTGCTTGGGCGGGCGTGATTTGCAGTGAGCCGGGCAGTTTCGTTAAAAATCCGACGTAAACCCATTCGGTCGTGCCGCGTCTGCGGTAATAGATTTTCACGGCTGAAAAACTTTGCAGTTTGCCCGAAATATTGACCGAAAAATTCGGTTCGGACGCAAATTTCAGCAACGGCTTTGCGTCGGCAAGACTCAATTCTTCGCCCTTTGCCCTGACGATCTTCAAATCCTTGCCCATATCGACCGTGTACGCGTCGTTGTCCTTGATCTGCCTGACCTTTTCCCGAAACTCCGTGACGAAACCTTTGAAGGCATCGGGCGAAATCGTCAATTCCTGAAAGCTCGGCGGCTTATTCGGGGGCTCGCTTTCATCGCCCGTTTCCATATCGTCGCGCCAATCGTAAGCCTGCGAAACGGTCGCTTCGAGCTGGTCGAGCCAATCGTGGATCGCAATAAACGTCTGACAGATCAGCTTCAAACGCAGCACCAAGTCCGAAGTCAAAGCCAAGGTCGGCGCGTGCGTATCTATCTTCGCCAAAAAATTTGCATACATCGCCCGCTGGTCAGGGCGTTTACTCGGATACCAATCATTTCTATCTACCATTATTCGTTCTCCTTTTGATCTAAAACTTAAAACTTCCAAATTCTCTAACTTCTGCGGTAACAAAATTTATGAATTTAATAAGACAAATTTCAGCCTGTCTTTTTCGCCATCGAAATAAACAAATCAAAGTTCGTTTCACTTTGACCGTGGGCATCTGAGGTCTGCTCAAAATCCTCAATTCCAGTTGGACATTTTGAGATTGTCCATGGACATTCGGCATCCGTCTATGGACAATTCGGAATTGTCCGTGGACATTTTTGAATCGTCCGTGGACATTTTGAGATTGTCCATGGACAAACCTAAATTGTCCGTGGACATTTCACGTTTGGGGATGGACAATTCCCGTCCGTCCGTTCACATTTCTGAATTGTCCGTGGACATTTCTCGTCCGTCTGCCGACAATCTCAAATTGTCGCCCCACATTTTGAGATCGTCGGCTCAGGTTTATGAAATGTCGGCAGACATTCTGCGTTTGTCGGCGGACATTTCAGAATCGTCGGCAGCTAACCCCCGTTCGACTGCCGACTTCGGGCATATATTTATTGTCAAATTGCGTTCGGCTTGCTGATCTCGCAAATCTTCTATCCGTTTGTTTTACTTCGTTTGCTCCGCTTGCCTTCGGTCGCCTCTTTTATCAGTTGCGCTTCTTCCTCAGCCAGCTCGACTTCCGATTTAACCTTGATGATGTAATGCACATACGCGTTTTTCGGACGCGATTCGGTCGAAGTGTGCAAAGACGTGCCGGGCGATTCGGTCGGCTCGGTGATCATCAAACTGCCGCCGTTGCTGTTGATGCCGCCCGTTCCTCTACCCCTGTCAAAAGGAGTCCGCATCGCCTGAAAATCTGCTCCGCCGTCGGCAAATTGCTGTCCGCCTTCGGTGCGGTCGTTGTAGCCGTGCGTATGATCGCCGTTTCCGTGCCGATGTCTTTGAAAAGCGTCATTCTGATACGAACCGACCGCATCGCCGCTCGACCCGCCGTTAAAGCCCGTCCGTCCGGCAATGTCGGGATCGCGTCCCATTCCCATATCGCGCCCGCGCAAAAAATAGCCGCGCAGATCGGGAAGATTAAAGGTCGCCCTGCCGTCACCGATGCCCCACTTTGTGCCGATCGCCCGAAACAAAGTCGGGAATCGGTTGCGCCCTACTTCGTTGCCGTTGCAGATCATCCACATCCTTTCCTCTTCTCCGTTCAAATTTTCGCCTGCAAAAGCGAGAATAGTTCCCACGGGTTGTTCCATTTTGTATCTTCTCCTTTAGTTTAGATTGATGATTTATAAAATACTCTGCCGCTCCGCTTCAAGAGCTAATCGGGATAACGTCCAAATTCGGACATTATCCCGATTGTTTTTTAATATTTCGGCGAATTTATGAATCGTGCTTATTTTATCGGCGGCGATTAATGAATTTTTGTAAAACAATGATAATTTTTCGGCGAAAAAAGCCATTAAGTATGTAGAAACTAATTTTTTTCACGGAGTAGTGTTATGCAAGAATTCCCCCGATTTTTAGAAATGTTTGAAAAAACCATCGCCGTGCGCGGTTTGAGTGCGAAAACTGCCAAGGCTTATCTGAATCATTTCCGCCGTTTTGCCGTCCATTTCGAGAAACGCGAACCGCTTTCGATCGACGAAAACGAACTCGGCGGTTTTTTGAATCATTTGCAGGACGAAGGCGGCTTTTCGCACGCGACCGTCAATCAGGCGGCAAGCGCGGTGCTCTTTTTTTACCGCGAAGTTTTGCGGTGCGCGGACAAACGGATAAATTTTCCGAAGCGACCGCAGAATTGCGCGAAAACAATCGTTTATTTCACCGACGCGGAAGCAAAAGCCGTCCTGTCGCGGATGAAAGGCACGGTTTATCTGACCGCCGCGCTCATCTACGGTTCGGGTTTGCGGCTCTCGGAAGTCTTAAACCTGCGCGTCGGTGACATCGATTTCAAACGGCGCGAAATAATCGTCCGCGACGCAAACGGCGCGAAACAGCGCACGACCTTTCTGCCCGAACTCATCGCCGAACCGCTTGAAAAACACCTCGAAAATGTCCGCTACATCTTTGAAGACGACAATCTTTGCACGAATGAAAGCGGCATCGAAGTGTTTGAAAACGAATGGCGGCGGCAATTTCTTTTCCCCGCCTGCAAACTCTCGAAAAACGAAACGACAGGCGAACTTTACCGCCATCATCTCGCCGAATCGACCGTGCAAAAAGCGATCAACGAAGCCATCCGCAAAGCCAAGATCGGCAAGCAGGCGTGCAGTCAGACCTTGCGCCGCAGTTTCGCCGTGAGGCTCGTCGAAAACAAATGCGACGTGCATCTGATCAGCAATCTGCTCGGTCATAAAAACCTCAAATCAACGCTCGTTTACACGAATCTGAGCGTTTTCGGGCGCAAAAATCTGCTCAGTCCGCTGGATTGCTGAATGTTTATGATTAAAATGTAGAAATGAAACCTTCACGCAGAAAAGCTCTCGAAAGATTTGTTCGGTATTCGCTGTTCGCCGCTTACGTGAAAACCTCGGAAGCCGAAGAATTGCTGAAATCCGTCGAAAAAGAAGAAGAAAAAGACGATTTTCAAAAGATACGCTGTCCGTTGTGCAGTTGGCAGCCGACAAAATCGAGCCGCTGGTGCTGCGGCAATGTCGGCGAACCCGAATATTTTTACGACGGATGTTTTACGATGTGGAACACTTTCGACACAGGCGGAAAATGTCCCGGCTGTGCGCATCAATGGCGTTGGACTTCGTGTTTGCGCTGTAAAAAATGGTCGCGGCACGAAGATTGGTATGAAAAAAAGACCGCTTGAATCTCTTCAAAACGATCTTTTCTTTGTTTACTTTTAACTGAACTTATTCGGCGTTCAAAACCTGCTGAACGGTTTCTTTTTTCAATCCTTTGCCGTTGCGGTTGTTGTAATCGTTGAGAGAAATCTGCTTGTCGCGCCACGCGTCCAAGTGTCCGACTTGGTGAACGCATTGGATCGTGCAGGTCGGCGCACACCATTTTTCGGTGATATATTCGCGCCGCATATCTTCGTGCGTGTATTCGTGGATCGAAATTCCGGGGGTTCCGCGCTGTTGCGAACACCAGCTTACGATTCCGGCTTCGTCGATATACAAATAACGCGCACCCGCACGGCATTTCCATTGATATTCTTTGCCTTCGACGAGTTCGTCCTGAAACCAATTCCAACGCGCATAGCTTCGCGTTCCCTTCGCTTTGATCTCTTTGTAAACTTTCTTTTCGTGGTCGGTCAAACCTTTGTTCAAACCCATTTCGTCGTGAATCACGCCGACGGTCGAAGAAAAACCGAGTTCGATCGCGCGGTTTGCAATGATCAAAGCTTCGTCGGGATTGGCAACACCGCCGCCGACGACCGAATTGATGTTTACTTTGAATTTCGCATGATCGCGCAGATTAACCAATTTAGCGTCCAAAACCTTTAAACTCTTTTTGGAAACATCGTCGGGATTGACGTTGTCGATCGAGATTTGCAGATAATCCAAACCAGCTTCGTTGAGCTTTTTGATCTTATCTACTTGGAAATAATAACCGTTGGAAATCAAGCCCGCGATCATTCCGTGATGACGAATGCGCGCGATGATCTCGAAAATATGCGGATGCATCATCGGTTCGCCGCCCGAGATCGTCACGACCGAAGTACCGAATTCGGCGAGCTTGTCGATGCGTTTGAGCATTTCATTGATTTCGACCGGATCGCTCGTTTTGTCGTATTCGTTGCAATAAGTGCAGGCGAGATTGCATCGCCGCATCGGAACGATGTGCACCAAAACCGGATGTTTCGTCGAAGCAAAGGCTTTGACGGTATGCTTTACGCCGCGTGTAAATCGGCTGAAACTGCTTGCTTTCGGCATAGATTAAAATTCTGAACAGGTGTCAAATGTGTAATTATAAAATTTGCGGCGATTCTTTTCAAATAAACGCAAAAGGCTTTATCTCACGAATAATTAGAAACTTATTGTTTACGAAGTTTTAGCTTTTAATAATTTTAGTTCCTTTCGGCGGAGTTATCATAAACTCCTTTGCATCTATGATTTTGTTTTTTTCAATATTCGTGAGCAAAACCGTGGTTGTGTCATTATTTTTCTCGGTTACGGTTGCCTGAATCGGCATTCCGTTAGCATCGACCCAAAGATCGGCTTGTTTGTAATGTCCGGCAATACTCGGAACTATTTTCAGATGCCATGTCGGCGTTATACCGACATTTTCTTGACCGATATAAGTAATATTGTAATTGGCTTTGAGTTCGGCTTTTTTCATACTCATAAATGCCAACGCGTTGTTCGCCTTTGCATTTCCCTTTGCTAAATCGACTTTCCCGATAATTACTTGTTTTAACTGAGGTCTGTAAAGTGCATAATCGTTCTTTATCACTGCCAATTGTTCTTGATTCGGTTTTGTGAAATCGATGCGAATATACATATTATTTTGTGTTCCCGGCAAATACATTACATTGCCTTCAAAAATATCGTGTTCACCCAGTTGAGAATTATATTTGTCAACTTTGATATTTGCCTTGACCGATGTAAGAACTTTGTTATGTGCGTCCAGCCGCTTTAAGATTTCATTTAGTACCGCTGATCCTTGAAAGTTTGTCTCTTCTGCTCCGATAATCTTAGTTCCCTTCGGCAGATTCTTTTGGAAAATCTTCGAATCGATCTTTTTGTTGCGTTTGATCTCGGTGAGATAAATCGTTGTCGTATCGTTGTTTTTTTCGTTTATTTTAATTTGAATCGGCGTTCCTTTTTTATCAACCCAGATTTCATACGATTTGAACACGTCAGCGATTTTCGGCTCGAACATCAAATGCGTCGTCTTGATGCCGTCTTTCGTTTTTTCCTTTTCTTTAACGATCGAAGCCGTATAATTCTGCTTTAATTCGGCAATTGATTTGCTCAAAATAATAAACTGATTTTGTATTTTCGGATTTGATATAAACTTATTCACATTTCCGACAAACGCCTGTTTCACAAGCGGACGATACAAAGTATATTCGCCGTTCGCAACCCAAAGCATTTCATCAGCAGGTTTTATCCAACGTATCAAAGTCGAAAAATCCGTTCTGCTTTTTCCTGCTGCAAAATCCATCTTTCCCGAATATATATCGGATTCATCGAGCTGCGGATTATATTTCCGCAGCTCGAGATTCGCGCTGAGAGTTTTTGTCGCTCTCAATCTTTTCTCGATCTTCTTCAAGATTTTATTAACTTTTTGAGCGTTTATTTCGTTAGCCGAAATCAACCCAAAACAGAAAACAAGAAGCGCGACAGTCAGAGTTTTTTTAATTTTCGGATGCATAAGGATTCAAAGACTTTGTATTTTAGAAGTTTAAAGCTGATTATTACATTCAAAATATTAATTTTTGATAGGTTTGATAGTCGACGGATATTCAACCGTTAAAACCTTTACGTCAATCTGTTCGTTTTTAACCAGATTGCTTAATAAAATTGTTGTCGAATCGTTATTATGCTCAGTTACTTTTATTTGAATCGGCATTCCGTCAGTGTCGATCCATACTTCCGCCGTTTTATAATTTGTTTTTATTTTCGGAGTTAATTCAATATGAACGGTGCTTGTTCCGTTTTTTACTCTTTCGTTTTCGCTCAAAAGTGTGAATGTAAAATTCTTTTTTAGCTGTGCGCTCGACATATTCATAAAACTCAAAGCATTTCCTGCCTTTGCACTGTTTTTAGCTTTATCAACCTTTCCAATATAAACTTGTTTTAAGCGCGGACGATATAATGTGTATGCATCTTTTACTATCGATAAACTTTCTTCAGGCTTAATCCAATCGAGTCTGACGTAGATTTCACGTTCTGATTTTCCGGCAACATAAATGATCTTTCCTTCGGTTAAATCATCATCACTATCAAGCTGTGAATTATATTTTGCCATTTCTATTTTGGCTTTTAATGTTACAAGCCGTTTGCGATGAGCTTCCATACGGCTTAAAAACTTGTTCATTACTTGGGCTTTTATTTCAGTAACTGAGAATGCACTAAAGACAAAAATCGCGGTAAATGCCACAACAAAAAATTTTAATGATTTTTTCATTTAATTGATGCTCCGATTATAAGTTTCGAGAATTGGACTTGAAATGTTTAAATTAAACGAGTTGTTGAAAATTAGTCAAGAAAAAATTGGAAAATAAATAGGCTTTGGCTCGCAGATGAGTCAAAGCCTTTTTTAATTTTATTTTACGAAAGTTTTAGCCGTTTACGATTTTCGTTCCTTTCGGCAGCGTGATCGCAAATTCGCTACTCGAAATAGTTTTGTTTTTCACGATATTCGTCATCAAAATCGTTGATGTGTCATTATTTTTCTCGGTTACGGTTGCTTGAATCGGCATTCCGTTTCCATCAACCCAAAGATCGGCTTGTTTATACTGTCCGGCAGTTTTCGGAGTTAACTTTAAATGCCAAGTTGGAATTCCGCCTGCAACATTTTCTTGTCCGACATAGATAATGTCGTAATTGGCTTTGAGTTCCGCTTTTTTCATACTCATAAAACTCAAAGCTCCATTCGTTTTAGCATTTCCTTTTGCAGAATCAACTTTTCCTTTCATGGCTTGCTTCAAGCGCGGGCGGAAAATCATATATTGTCCGGCTGTAACCGCCAAATATTCTTCTGCCGGTTTTGTCCAGTTGATGCGGACATACATTGATTTTTCGGTTCCCGGCAAATATTTTACCGTTCCTTCGTAAATATCGTGTTCGTCGACCTGTGAATTGTATTTATCCATTTTCAAGTTTGCCTGAACCGTTTTTAACAATTTATTGTGGTCGTCGATCAGTTTCAAAATGTTATTTACATTACTCTGCGCTTTTGTTTCGACAACGCTGAAAACGCTGAAGACCAACGCCAATGTTAGAACGGAAAAACCTGCTTTCAACAATTTATTCATAAAAAATAATTAACTCCTTTTCGTTTGAAGTGAAAATTGAAAAGTGAAAACTGAACTTTTACTAATGATTATTTTCAGTTCTCACTTTTGATTTTTCGCTTTTTTCAACGAATTTCGATCTCGTAAAATGTTTCACCTTTCGGCGTTTTCTTTTCGCGCCAAGTGATAATTTCGGCGTTGTCGTTTCCGCTGATCTCTTTCACGCGTCTTTCCATTTCAGCGCGTTCGGAAAGCGGAAAGTCATCTGCTTTGACGATCAAACGCGAAGTTTGGGTTGCCAGACGCTCTTTTCTTTCAAACCAAGTCTTCGGAGTCAGAAAGATGAACGCGACGATCAAAAGGCAGAGAATGTCCCATTGCCAGCTTGCGCGTTCGTAACTCCAAAGAATAATGTTTTTCATTGATCGATCTGCCCGTCCTTCATCCGAATAATACGCGAACAATGTTCGGCGGCTTCGGGGTTATGCGTGATCATAATGATCGTTTGATTGAATTGTTTGTTCAAATTGCGAAACATATCAAGCACGATCTCGGAATTTTCCGAATCGAGATTGCCTGTCGGCTCGTCCGCCAAAATGATCGCCGGATTATTTATCACGGCTCTTGCCAGCGCAACACGCTGTTGTTCGCCGCCCGACATTTCGACGGGTTTATGATGCATTCTTTGATCGAGCTTCAAAAGCCGCAAAACTTCTTGTCGGCGTTCCGAACTTCCGCCGCCATTTCCCGTGTGAATTTTTTCGGCAAGCTTTAGATTTCCTTCCGCCGTCAGCGTCGGGAAAAGATTGAAACGCTGAAAAACGAAACCGATCTTGCGGCGACGAATGTCGGTTCGCTGTGCGTCGGAAACTTTTGAAATATCCTCGCCGTCGATGATTATTTTTCCAGTTGAAGGCGAAAGCAATCCGCCGAGAAGATGCAGAAGCGTCGATTTTCCGCAGCCTGATTGTCCCATAATAGCGACGAATTCGCCTTCTTTTATTTCGAGCGAAACGCCGCGTAAAGCGTGCGTTTCCACTTTTCCGACTTTGTAAGTCTTGGTTAAATTTTCCGTCTGTAAAATCGTTTTCATCAAATGATGTTTTTTGTAATTTATTGAAACCGCGTCGTATTTTTCGGTGCTTCCGTCGGCGGATTTTGACTGCGTGTTTCTTCTAATTTCTTGTCGAGATCAACCACTTCCAAACCCCAAGTGTTTTCCAAAACAAAGGCTTTTGCCGGATATGTTTTTCCGACCGAAACGCTTTCCGGCGATTGATACGTCAAACTCATTTTATATTTTTCTTTCGGTCGCGTCACTTCAATACGCAAAGGCAGATTCGCATAATCAGGCGATGTCGAAAGATTTCCCGACGCTCCGTAAACGATGTCCGATTCGATCTCGCCTTTTGCATCGAAAATCTGTTGACGCGCCAGACGAATTCCGCCCGCGCGGTCAAACCAGAAACGGCGCGAAATCTTCATATTTCCGTCTTCGCCTTTGTGAATTTCGTCCAAAAGATAATATCCGCGCAAAACCCAGCGCGTCGGCGATTTTTTCTTCGCGTCAATATCGAATTCTTCAACAAAACTCGTGCTTTGAACGTAAATGTTATTTGCCGTGTCGATCGGGCGCACGAGCATTGCTTCGGTAAAATGCTGCGGACGAAGATTTGAAAAAGCCTTTGCATTCTGTTTCGCCGTTTGTCCGCCGTTCAGATCGAGATTATCGATGTTTTTCTGCAATGCAGAATAATCTGCATTATTCGAACCGACGATGAATTTTTTGTTTTTCCCGTCGCCGCCGTCTTGCAAAACCGCGACACGAAATTTTTCGCCGTCCGAAGTCATTTGTGCAACGTCGGTTTTAATCACGGGAACTTGAACTTTCAGCATTATGTTTGAAGGACGCTGAACGACGACTTCACCGTCGGCGGATTTGTATTTTTCGGCAATTCCGATGTCGGCAAAAGAATTGTCTTCAAATTTCAAATCCATTTTCGCGCGCATCGAATTTACTTTGGCGAAACGGTTGATTTCATTCATCAATCGTTCCTGCGAAGCATCTTCCGACTTTAAAAGTTTCGGTCTTTCTATTTTATCGCTTACAGACGGAATACAACTGCTGAAAAACAGAACCGAAAATGCGATTAAAATTAATGATAATAAAGGGGTTTTGAAAAACATCATTGATTTCAGATGTCGGATAATGCGCGTTTGTTGTCTTGTAAAAACTTTCACGAATTCCGTTATAAAAGCAAAATCGAACATTCAAATCGAAAATAATAACACGATAAGTAAGTAAATACTAACAAGCAAAAGACGCGGTGACAAAAAGGCTTTTGCCCTTTTGTCACCGCGTGTGGAATTATTTTTTAATTTAGTTTGAAAAATTTCCGATCGAACGCGTTAAGTAGTCCTGCATCGTAAATGCAAACATAATCGCCAAGAACAAAAATGTGCCGACAATGCTCAAACCGATCAGTTTCGGGCTGTATTTTACGTGCATAAAAATGAGCATCACCATGACCATCTTAAAGGTTGCAATCAGCAAAGCGACTAATGTATTTGCTCCCGGAAAAACGTGGTCGAGATCAATAAATGCGGCAACGACAGTCAAAATCGTGCCGACCATTAAAATCCCGAAAACCATTAAATACATCGGAATCGAAACAATGTGATGTTCGCCGTGTCCGTGATCGTCGTGTTTATCGTGATCTGCCATAAACTTTTAGTGTCCTCCTCCGAAATGTCTTCCCAAAAGATAAAGCAGTGGGAAAAGGAAAATCCAAACAATATCGACAAAGTGCCAGTAAAGCCCCGACATTTCCACAGGTGAATAATATTCTCCCGTAAATTCGCCGCGCCACGCTCTCCAGCCGAGCCATGCCATTAATCCCAGACCGATGATCATATGCAGTGCGTGAAGTCCGGTCATTGCGAAATAAATCCAGTAGAAAATGCGGACTTTATCGCGGAATTTGTCGGGATCGAGTGCGCCGTTCGTGTAATATCCGACCTTTTCGGCTGACGTTAAATAACCTGCGTCAGACGCTTTTTGCGCCAAGCTTGCATCGTGCCATTGAAATTCGCCTTTCGGATTTCTATATTCCGTTGCAGTATGTCCGCCCGGCGTTGAATGCTCAGCCGTTGCGGTATGTTGTGCGACAGGTGCTTCACCGACCGGAGTTTTACGATTCAAACCTGCAACCGGCACAATTCCGTCGTCCCATTTCGAGTAATACTCGATCGCTTTTACACCCAGAAAGGTTGCGCCGAGAATCATCGTCAAAATGATGCAGACAACTTGCGCCATTCGCTTGCCGAGCTGAGCGTAATGAACCGCCAGCGCCATCGTCAAGCTGCTGACGATCAGCACGACCGTATTTCCTGCGCCCCAATAAATATCGAGGTGATTACTTCCCGCGGCAAATGCCATCGGGAATTTTGCACGGAATACGAGATACGCCGTGAACAGTCCGCCGAAGAACATAATTTCTTGGGCGAGAAACATCCACATCCCGATCGATGCGGATTCCTGTTGTTGTCCCATATCTTCAAACTGATGCTGAAGTCCGGGCGGATGATAATGATGTTCGTGTGCGCTTACGTTTGTCGCCATTTGTTTAGATTAAGATTTCAAATTCTTAAAAATCAATTTTTATTCAGCCGACAGCCAATTTTATGCTGTCGGTGCAATTGTCGTTCTTCTTGCTTCTTCGGTATGCAATCCGCTTTCTTCGCCGAATTCGTATGCTTCCCAAGTTACGATTGGCGTCGAATCGAAGTTTTCGGTTGGCGGCGGGCTTGCCGTTCTCCATTCCAATCCCGGCAAAAGCCACGGATTGTCAGCCGCTTTTTTACCGAAAAAGAGTGAATGAACGAGATAGAATACGGGCATAATAAATCCGACTCCGAGAACCGATGCTCCGGCGGTCGAGAAAATATTCAAAACCTGTAATTCTTCGGGATACGAAGCATAGCGGCGCGGCATTCCCATATATCCGAGAATAAATTGCGGGAAAAACAAAAGGTTGAAGCCGATGAAAACGACCATCGCCGAAACATTTCCCCAGAATTCAGAATATTCACGTCCGGTCATTTTCGACCACCAGAAGTGAATTCCACCGAGATAACCCATCACCGTTCCGCCGACCATAATGTAATGGAAATGCGAAACTACGAAATAAGTGTCACTCAAATGAATATCCAATCCTGCCGTTCCCAAAAACAATCCGGTCAAACCGCCGATCAGGAACAATCCCAAAAATCCGAGCGCGTAAAGCATCGGCGTATCCCACAAGATGCTTCCTTTATACATCGTCGCCGTCCAGTTAAATGTTTTAACCGCTGACGGAATCGCCACGACCATCGTCAAGAACGAAAATACCAATCCGGCGTAAACCGATTGACCGCTAACGAAAAGATGGTGTCCCCAAACGATGAAACCGATGACTGCGATGGCAAGGCTCGAAAACGCAACGAATTCGTAACCGAAAATGCGTTTGCGCGAAAAGTTTGCAATCAATTCGCTGATCACGCCCATACTCGGCAGAATCATAATGTAAACTGCCGGATGCGAGTAGAACCAGAAAAGATGCTGAAACAAAATCGGATCGCCGCCGATCGCCGGATCGAAAATTCCGACTTTTGCGATTCTTTCTAAAGCCAACAATAAAATCGTAATCGCAACGACCGGAGTTCCGAGAATCATAATTAAACTGGTTGCATACTGCGCCCAAATAAAGAGCGGCAATCTGAACCAAGTCATTCCCGGTGCCCGCATCGTGTGAATCGTCACGATGAAATTCAAGCCTGTTAAAATCGATGAAAACCCGATAATGAATGCGCCTAAGCCCGTTGCGACAACATAGCCGTTTGAAAATGTCGTACTATACGGCGCATAAAATGTCCAACCCGTATCGACGCCGCCTTGGAGCAATGCATAAGCCGCAACTGCCGCGCCAGCCATAAAAAGATACCAGCTTAAAAGGTTGATTCGCGGAAAAGCCAAGTCTTTTGCCCCGATCATCAGCGGCACCAAAAAGTTTCCGAGCGTTGCCGGAATTGCCGGAATCAGGAACAGAAAGACCATTATGACACCGTGTGCCGTAAATACACGGTTGTATGTTGCAGTTTCAAGCAGATCGCTCTGCGGTGTCAGTAATTCCAAACGAATCAGCGACGCGAAAATTCCGCCCAACATAAAAAAGAACGAAACACTTGCCAAATAGAGCATCGCAATTCGCTTATGGTCTTTTGTCAAAAGCCACGATTTCAGCGTATATCCGTTATTTATATAATTCAGTTTCGGTCTTTCAATAATTTCCGAACTAATTGCCTCAACGTTTTGCATATCTTTTACCACCTATTTGTTTCTGTTTGTCGGTTCCGGCTGATTTTTTGGCGTATTCGGGTTGCTTCCCTGCGCATTTGCCGTATTCGTTGAATTTCCTGTATTTGCCGCATTATTCGTCATTGGCGAACTACTTGCCGCCGGAGCGGTCGTAGTTGTCGAAGTGGCTCCGGGCACGCCGCCGAGCGATTTAATATATGCAACCAGTGAAACAAGCTGTTCTTCCGTCACTTGTCCTTTGAAGGTCGGCATAATCGGCTGATAACCTTCAACAACTTGTGCGCTCGGATTAATAATCGAATTACGAATATATTCATCCGTCGCTTTCACGGTTTGTCCGCCGACGAGTTTTACGTCCGAACCGAATAATCCTTCGAGCTTCGCACCGCGCTGATTCGCGCCGCCTGCGTGACACGATGCACAACCGAGTTTGTTTTCAAACAAATCTTTTCCGGCTTGCACAGGCGTTTGCCCCGAAGCGTTTCCGCTCAGCCAATTGTCGAATTCGTTTTGCGGCATCACGATAATCGAACCGCGCATTCCCGAATGGTTCAAACCGCAATACTCAGCGCAGTAAAGATGATATTTTCCGGGTTTTGTCGCTTCAAACCAAAGTGTTGTATAGCGTCCGGGCACAACATCCGCTTTCGTTCTGAAATCGGGAATAAAAACGTCGTGAATCACGTCTTCGGTTGTCATTATCAGTTTGATCTTGCGTCCTGCCGGAACGTGCAGTTCATTGATTTCGCGTTGTCCGGTTCCGTGTTGGAATTTCCACATCCATTGTTTTCCAACGACGTAAACGTCCATCGTATCGGCTGGTGCGCGATACAGATTGTAGAAAACGAATGCGCCGAAGATGAAGATCACCATCGCAATTACGAATGGAATGATCGTCCACGTCACTTCCAGAACCATCGAGCCGTGAATGTCTGCGCCTCTGCCGAATTTTTCTTTTTCACGGTATTTGACCGCGAAAAAGAAAATCACCACCGCGCAACCGATTCCGAAAACAAGTGTTACCGCAAGGATGAAAAAATATAATGCATCAACCTGCCAAGCAA